>JACDEG010000538.1 GCA_013816505.1 Pyrinomonadaceae bacterium
GATGGAGGCGGCTGGCCCGCCGAGCGTTGGCTGAGGAACCGATCCACGATCTTCGCAATCTCTTCGCGGCTCACCCCGCCCGCCGACGGTGAAGCGGCAAGCGGTCGGTGCGCGTGTGCCGGGATCGACGCGCCGCGTCCCGGTGTCGCCGCGTCGCCGCGTCTGGCCCCGACCGGGCGCGTTTCAAAAGCGACGCGCTTAATGTCCATCAAGTGCCACGGCGAGATGTTGTCGGAAGTGACGTTGCCGCCCCACGATCCGCAGCCGAGCGTCATCGACGGCGGAAGCGCGGTCGAGAAGCCAATCGCGCCGTGCGTTGTCGGCGTGTTGACGACGATGCGCGATGCGGGCATCTCGGTTCCGTAGGCGCGCGCCACATCGCGCGCGTGCGTGTGAATCCCGGCGGTATGACCCATCCCGCCGTAGCTTAAAACTTCAAAGCAGCGCGCCGCGCCGCGCTCCATCCCGTCCTCGACGTAGAAGGCGAGAATCGGCGACAGCTTCTCCATCGACAGCGGGTGCTCGCGTCCGACGCCGCCGACCTCCGCCATCAGACAGCGCGTGCCCGGCGGGACGCTCAAGCCGGCCATCTTCGCAATTGTTTCAACCGACCTGCCGACGACGCCTGGGTTAAGCGTGCGCTGCGGCGTCGCGACGACGCGCGCCAATTGATCGGCTTCGCTCGCGCTCAGGAAATGTCCGCCCTGCGCCTCGAACTCCACGCGCACCGCTTTCGCGATTGGGGCATCCGCGACGACCGCCTGCTCGGAAGCGCAGATCGTGCCGTTGTCAAAACACTTGCTGGTCAGGATGTCTTGGACCGCCTTCGGCACGTCCGCGGTGCGCTCGACAAAAACAGGAACGTTGCCGGGGCCGACGCCGAACGCGGGCTTGCCAGACGAATAGGCTGCGCGCACCAGACCGATGCCGCCGGTCGCGAGGATGACCGCTGTCTGTTTGTGCTTCATCAACGTCTCGGTGCCTTCGATGGTCGCCGTCGTCATGCATCCGATGGCGTCTTCAGGTAATCCTTCTCTGACGGCGACCTCGCGCATCACGCGCGCCGCTTCGCTGATGCACTTCGCCGCGGACGGGTGCGGTGACAGAACGATTGAGTTACGGGATTTGATGGCGATGAGAATCTTGAAAATCGCGGTCGAGGTCGGGTTGGTCGACGGGATGATGGCGGCGACGACGCCGCGCGGGGAAGCGATTTCCATCACTTCCGGCGATTCGTTGATGACGCCGACGGTGCGCAGCGATTTGAAATAGTTCCACACGTCTTCGGCGGCAAAGCGGTTCTTCTCGCGCTTGTCGTCGGCGATGCCGTAGCCGGTTTCCTCGACCGCCATCGCGCCGAGTCGCGCCGCCTCACGTAGCGCCGCCGCCGCCATCGCCTCGCAGATGCGGTCGATGCTGTTCTGATCAAAGCGCGCCAGTTTTCCCTGCGCGCGGTGCGCCCCCTCCACCAAGTCGCGCGCCTGCTGCACCGAGACGAGGTCTTTATCAACCGACATAACACCCTCCGGGCGAATTTTAGATTTGCAATTGATACAAAGGAGGCTGCTGTCAGCACCTGTTTTCAATCGCAAATCGCAAATCTAAAATCGCAAATTATTTTGCCTTCTCCCGGTTGTTCTCGCGCGCGCCGGCTGGGAGGGCGCGGCCCTGGTCGCCTTCGACGAGTTGCGCCTGGCCGCCCGACTGAACGGAGCGCTCGTCGGGGCTGTAGCCGGTGCGGCCGTTTTTAGGCAATACGCGCTCGACCTCTCCGTGCGGGCGAGGAATGACGTGGACGCTAATCAGTTCGCCGACGCGCCGCGCGGCGGCGGCCCCGGCATCGGTCGCCGCTTTGACCGCGCCCACGTCGCCGCGCACAAAGATCGTGACATACCCGGCGCCGATATACTCTTTTCCTATTAACTGAACGTTGGCCGCTTTGACCATCGCATCGGCAGCTTCGACCGCGCCGACGAACCCTTTGGTCTCGACCATTCCGAGTGCTTCGAGAGGCATTAGTAGAATCCTCGCTTTGTTTTGATTGTAAAGATTAAAACGCTTCCAGTCAGGTTTCAGGTGAGCAACCGTAGCACCGCCCGTCGCAAAGTTCAAGACCGGGCGCATCCTTCTGAGCATGAAGTGTTTGACACGCTTGCGCACGCCACATTATAGTGGCCGCATAGTGGTCGCAACAGCCGGCGACTGTTCGCTACGGTCGCGCGCCGGGCATGAGTCGGGCGCGAATCGGGTACGACGGCGGCCCTAACGCGGTGAGTTAACGCGTCGGGGCAGTGTGGTTCGGAAAATGCCGTCCAAAATTTCTCAGACGACAACGCTCAAGTGAACCCAAAACCCTCTGACCAAAGTCCCGAAGGACGCGCACCAGACGGAGGGGCGGATGATACCCTGGGCGCCCAACTGCGGCGCGCGCGCGAAGAGCGCGGCCTCTCGCTCCGCGACATCTCTGACCACACGCGCATCTCGATGCGTCACCTTGAAGCCATTGAGGTTGACGACTTCAAAGCCCTCCCCGGCGGCATCTTCAACCGAAGCTTCATTAAAGCCTACGCCAAACAAGTCCGCTTCGACGAGCACGCGGCGCTCGAAGGTTACGCCCGCATAGTGCGCGGGCACGGCGGCGATGTGAGCGATGAAACCTCGCCGCTGCCGACGCGCGCGCGCGTCTACCTCGACGGCGATACGACGCACCCGCCGTGGCTCAACATTTTCCTGAGCGCGCTGATTGTCGGCATCCTCGTGCTCGGCGTCTATGCCGTGCTGCACTGGTACAAACGTACCGGCACTGACGCGGCGGAACGCACCGCCGTCAATCCGGTCGCACCCACCGTGAACGCGGTGCCGCAGCCGACGCCGCAAGCGACAGCGGCTCCAGTCGGCTTCACCGTGCGTGTCAGGGCGCAGGGCGAAGACGTCTGGTTCAGACCAATCGTCGACGACGCGGCGCAACCCGACATCACGCTCAGGATCGATCAGACGCGGGAGTTCTCGCCGCAACAACGCTTTCGTCTTCAGTACTCGCCGAGTAAAACGCGAGCGCTCGAGGTAAGTATCAACGGCCAAGTTGCCAAAGCGCCGAAGCCAGACTCGAAGAACGGCATCGCCGAGTGGGCAATCACAAAGGACAACTACACACAGTTCCTGCCGCAGTAATGAAAGTCTCAAGTCTGAAGTTCGGAGTCTCAAGTCAAAGCCGACAACGGCTCCTTGACTTGAGACTTCTGACTTTAGACACTGGAAGTGGAGTTTAGGAATTATGCTGACCCCTGATCTGATCGACGGTCTAACGTTCGATGACGTGCTGCTGATCCCCGCGCGCTCCGACATACTGCCCGTCGAGACCGACACCACGACGCAACTCACGCGCGGCATCGCGCTGCGCATCCCACTCTGTTCGGCGGCGATGGACACCGTGACCGAGGCCGCGCTCGCCATCGCCATCGCGCAGCAGGGCGGCATCGGCGTGATTCACAAAAACATGCCGGTCGAGCGGCAGGCCGAAGAGGTCGACAAGGTAAAGCGCTCCGAATCGGGGATGATCGTCGACCCGGTGACGATCCGCCACGACCGGCCCGTCAGCGATGCGCTCGCCGTGATGGAGCGCTACCACATCAGCGGCGTCCCCGTCGTCGACGAAGACGGGCATCTCGTCGGTATCATCACCAACCGCGATTTGCGCTTTGAGACCCGCTTCCAAATCCCCGTCTCCGAAGTAATGACTCCGCAACCGCTGGTGACTGTCCCTGTCGGCACGACGCTCGAAGAGGCGAAGGTCGTGCTGCAAAAGCACCGCATCGAAAAGCTCCTCGTCATCGACAGTGACAAGCACCTCAAAGGTCTCATCACCGTCAAGGATATTCAAAAGGCCATCAGGTATCCGACGGCGGCGAAAGACGACATGGGACGCCTGCGCGTCGCCGCCGCCGTCGGCGCCACCGGCGACTTTCGCGAGCGTGCCGACGAACTGATGCGCGTCCGCGCCGACTGCCTGGTGATCGACACCGCGCACGGCCACTCGTCGCGCGTCATCGAAGCGGTGCGCGACATCAAGCGCCGCCATCCCGACACACAACTGATCGCCGGCAACGTGGCGACCGGCGACGCGACGCGCGAATTGATCGAAGCGGGCGTTGACGCGGTGAAGTGCGGCGTCGGGCCCGGTAGTATTTGCACAACTCGCGTCGTCACCGGCGCGGGCGTGCCGCAGATTACGGCGATCAACAACTGTGTGCAGGCCGCGCGCGGTAGCGGCGTACCGATCATCGCCGACGGCGGCATCAAGTTCTCCGGCGACGTCGCGAAGGCGATTGCGGCGGGCGCCGACGTGGTGATGAACGGGT
>JACDEG010000093.1 GCA_013816505.1 Pyrinomonadaceae bacterium
GAGCAGGCACTGGTGAAATTAGGCAATGCGCCGCAAGCAATCTTAGCGTTGTGCGGTTTGCCGGCGGAACTGGCGCTGGCAGCTTAAGTCCGTTTGTTCAGAAATTCTTTTTCTTGAAAGCTATAGAGGCTTCAGATGGACTGGTCGAATACCAGAGAAGCTGGGAAGAGAGTGAGCTCAGGCTCGATTCGGCGCTGACTATATCACGCCCGGGCTGACCTATCTACGCGTCATCAAAAGTGCGGGAGAACCGGACAGGGTTCACCCGCACATTTGGTGATGCGGGAAAGGCGTTGACACGCTGGCCCGGTTGGGATAGAAGGCGCTCACCAATCCACCTACCGAAAGGAGCATCCGCATGAAACGCATCCTGATAGTGGCGATGCTGGTCGCCGCACCTTCCTTTGTTTTCAGTCAACCGACGCGCAGTGGCGCAAACCAAAAGGGCAACGACGAGCAAGCCGTACGGCAGCTGCTCAACGAAGTTTCCGCGGCTTTGGGGCGTAGCGACGCCGCCGCACTCGACCGCATCTACGCCGACAACTACACCTTGGTTAACGAGTCCGGAGAGCTTACGACCAAAGCGCCACGTCTCGCGGCGATAAAATCTGGAGAACTGAAGTATGAATCTGTTGGCTTCGACGAGGTGAACGTCCGCCTCTATGGAGGTACGGCCGTGGTTACATACCGCGTGACGAGCAAAGGTCAGTTCAAAGGGCAAGCCATCGGCGGTCAATTCCGAGCTACCTCAACGTATGTGAAGATGAAAGGGCGCTGGCAACTGGTCACCGCGCAAGTTACACGCATTGCCGGATAGTGACGCTGTCGGAGTGGCTTCACGAAGCGCGTTAATTCGGCGGCGCGACCGGACAAGTTATTCGAGCCGACCGCCCGACAGCATCCCTCTTATCGTCCTCCCTTAGCGATAGAGTCGAATGCCAATCGCGGGCGGGGGCTCAATTTCGGCGTTAGTGCGCCAAGCGAAGCTTGGTGCTTCTGGTAGGGTGAGAGTCCCTACTGAGTAAGGTTTAACCAACCACTCATACCGAGTGTTGCAGCTATCAAGGAGGGAACTACCCGAACAATATAGTTGAAGCGTACACAGGGAATCGTGTAGACCGTAAGGCACACCGCAGTGCCTGAAGCTTGAGACAGCCTCGTCACGAAACTAATGCAGATGGCGATGGTTTTAACGCACCAGAAGCCAACACAAAGAGATCGCTACGGGTGAGATTTCTGAGGGTCTGCCGGGGTCCACTTTAGAGCATGGTATGCACGAAGAGAAGCACACAAGAACTTGGGAGGCCCTGCTGATTCCTCGGTGAAGGAAAGCTCTGGCATGGGATACGGATAGTGAGCCACGCGTTGGGGAAACCCTTGAGACACGGTAGGCCGGACCCTAACCCAGAAGGGAAGATCACAGCGGTAGGCGCAGCCGAGCACAACGAGGCGAGCTGATGGTCAGCAGGGAGTCAGACCAACTGATAGTACTCGGAGACGGTAACGCCGATCACGTGGGGAAGCGGTTAGCGGTGGTACGCAGCCCATACAGGAAACACTGACCGGACATGCAGGGCCGGTGAATGAGTGCGAACCTCACTGCGGGCAATAGCGAAGGCAGCTCGGCTGAGTTGTCATGCGGAAGCGAGTGCCACTGAGGAGCCCGGTGCTAGAAAACGGTGCGCCGTGGGACGCGATGTTCAATCCCTGATGCAGTCAGGAGGAATTCGGAAGGAGATTCCTGGGTCATCCGACTTACCTGATGGCGAAAGCCTAGGGAACAACAGCATGTCGGAGAAGCGGGAAATACTCGAAGGCGTTTACAGTATTGTCCTGCAAGACCCGCACGATATGGCAAAAACTAAACTGTGTGAATCCTAATCTCCAGCGGTGGAATACGCACACTCGTTGCTACAACGCCTAGGAGCAGCGCCATCATGTACACACCGTTCACGTTTTGCGGTGTGTACCTTCCGCCTGATGGGCGATGAGAAACGATCTCATTGAAGGGGATGAGTGGGATGCCTACAGTCGTGCTCGAGACGTTGAGCATCACCGGAACACGGGATGGCCTACAGGACGCGAGTCCCAGGGCTACAGAGTCTGCGTAGTAGTCTGAGGTGGAGAGAGTCCACTACTTGGCGAAGGCAGACAGGCGGGCGACATCTAAAAGGGGAAGGGTGCGCGATGCACGACGACCTGAACTGAGTGGATGATCGCTAACTGGAGAGCTGATTGACATCGAAAGAGTCCCGATCAGTTCGGAAGGGGGCTGTTGGAAAAGTGCCTGTTGTAAAGGTAACTCGCTGGCAGCCTACCTTATGCACGCCGGGATCTGTGCGGGGGCAGCCGGGTAACCGGCTGTCCTACCGCGATGATTTGAGCACGTCCCCTGTCGTTCGCGCTCTCTTCCGCCTGCGCGGGATGCCCGAAGAGTGCCTCCGACTCGACGGTTTGTTGAAGACAGGTTTTATCCTGCTTGCCGATGCGCCCGACAAAGAATTGGTGCTCGGCTTGGTAGGACGGTTCTGGTCGCTGTCAGGCGAGGTGCAGCATTTAGACAAAGACGAGTTTCGCCGATTCAACAAACGTGGTTACGCCAAAGCGACGTGGAACTTTTCGCTCGAACCGCTCGGAGCGAATGCCACACGGCTCACGACCGAAACGCGGGTGTGCTGTTTGGATGAAGCGAGTCGCAGGCGTTTCCGGCTCTACTGGTTGTTCATCAGCCCGTTCAGCGCGTGGGTGAGAAAAAAAGCTTTACGAATTATCAAAAGCGAATCCGAGCGTCGGCACTAAGGCGGCGCGCCGCTTGGAGCATCCATCACTCGCTATAGCACGCACGATGAAAGCAAGTCTGTGGCGCGTTCGCGCGGATGATTGCTTGTCAGATACCATGCGCGAACAACTTGGTTTCCGCGTCACCCTCAGACAGCTTAATCGTTTGTTCAAATCTGAAACCTAGCTTTTCGAGAACTTTGATCGAGCCGTGATTGTCAGGTGTTGTCACAGCCACTATGCGACTCAAACCGAAAACACTTTCCCCATACGCCATCACAGCAGAAGCCGACTCATACGCATACCCGTTGCCCCAATACTTCGGAAGAAAAGCGAACCCAATATCAACGTCTTCCAAAGATGCCCTTTTTACCAAACCGCAAATTCCGATTGAGATTCTAGTGCCCTTCGATTCAACCAGGTACAGCCCGAAGCCGAGACGTTGATAGCTATCAACAAAAGCCTGCAAAATGTAATTACAAGAGTCGTCGATTGTTCTCACCCCTCGATCTCCGATGTAGCGTAACCATGATGGCTCATTTACAAGCTCAAGAATAAACGCCGCATCTTCGATTGAAAGCCGACGAAGGATTAGTCGGTCTGTTTCCAGAACTTTCACGTTGGAATTACCTAACCCCGCGCTCCATCGTCTGCTGCCTTGCTTCGTTTTGTGTTGAGAACTAAGCCTTGAATGCCGGATGGTTAGTTTCGATCCACGACTCGACCAGAACCTGAAACTCTTGCGCCTGTTCGAGCAACTCATCGGCTTCCGTGTCGGTGACGACCTCTGCGTGGTCGTAGTCGATGAAGTTCCGCTTGCGGCGACACGTCTCGAAGTAATCAGCTAATTGCTCGCCCGGCTTGCCCAGAGCTGCCTTGCTCGCTTCAAACGTCTTTTGATGATGACCGACCCCGGTCACAACCCGGTAGCCCGCGCACGCTATCGCCATCTTTAACAACTGCAAGACCGCGTTGTAGGCGGTCGCGAAGCGCCGGTCGGCGGAGAGTTCGGGGATCGCAGCGTCTTTCAGGTCACGAGCGACGAGGTTACGCAACTCTGCGATTTCGGGGGTGCTCGTCGTGTATGGATGCACCGTGCGGTTCGCCAGTAAGCTCTTCCAAGTCATGCGCGTCTCCTTTCAGAAAGATTTTCTCCCCCTTCAGCACGCTCGTCAGGAAGTGATTGCCGGCACGCCCCTTCTTCCTGAACTCCTGCGGACTGTAGCAAGTGACGTTGAACTCGCGGTCGAACTTACGCTCCAGCGCGCGGAGTGGCGAGGACAAATCGGATAGACCGAGCGACCCGACGATTATCACATCAACGTCGCTCTGCGCGTGCTCTTCGGAGCGCGCAACCGACCCGTAGATGAAGGCGCAGCGAATCTGGTCTCCGAAAGCCGCGAGCGCATCCTGCAACGCCGCCGCGACGCCTAGAGTCTGCGTCACAAGATCACGCAGGGGCGCGAAGATCGGCGAATCGGTTTCGGCTTGAAAGTAAAGACGCTTGCCGTCCCGCCGCTGGCGTAGCAGCCCACTTGTGACGAGTGATTGCAATTCTCGCTGCAAGCTCGACGGCGAGGTGTTCAATTGGCTGGCGAGTTCGGAGAGGAACCACCACCTCTCCGGCTGCCCATAGGTCGCGGCAAGGACGCCCCGGCGCGTCTTCGGGAACAGCGCATCAATCGGACGTTTGTTACGCATTGTGCGTATATGTTTACGCTAATTGCGTAGATACTTCAAGCAAGGCGAGTAAACTGCCATCTACCCGGCTGATGTGTGTATCTTAAGTCACGGTTCGACATACATGGCGGCACTGCTACTTCTTCGTCGCCCTCTTCTTCGTCCCTTTCTTCGCTCCGCCCTTCGCACCCGCTTTCGTGCTGGCGCGGTCGCCTTGATCGCCGTAGCCCGGTTTGACTTTCGTCTTCGCGGTCTGCTTTACGTCGCCACTCAAGGAGCGGCTCACGTCGTCCATCTCGGTGAACTCACCACTGGCTCCGCGCTTGCCGTACATCTTGTTCTTGCCGGTGTCGATCAGCTCGCGCTTACCCGAACCCTTGCTCGCACCCTTCTTGCTTGCCGCCTTCGTGCCCGACGCGCTCTTGGTGCCTGACTTAGTTGCCTTTTTCGTTGCCATAGCTACTTGTTCTCCGTTCGTGAGATGTATTCGGACGAGCGGAGTAGATGTAGCTTAAGCGACCGGGTTTTGTACACAACTTTCTTTAGCCGACACTCCGAGCAGTCTTGACGTTGTTAGTTGTATATGCAACTATCAATTATCTTCTTACTTCAAGAAGAGCAGAACGAACAACCGCCGAATAGTTCGGCGAAGGAGAACAACATGGTAACGAACGCACAAAAACGCCATGATCTTATCAGGAAGTGGTTCTTCCTGACGCTTGCGCTCTGGGCTGCACTGGTCGCTCTCGGCGGGTACGCCGGATGGTTCACGCGCATACCCGTCGTCGGCATCGCGCCGCTCGTGCTCGCCGGGATCGCCTTGCCGGTCGCGCTCTACTACTCGAACAAGCCTTTCAGAGAGTTCATCCGCGCTATCGACCTCAAGTACCTGACAATCTTCCACCTGTGGCGCATCCCGGCGGGACTCGTGTTCCTCTACTACGGCAACCTGAACTTATTACCTGATGAGTTCGTCAGCAAAGCCGCGCCCGGTGACATCCTCGTTGGACTTTTAGTTCCCGTCGTGTTGCTGCTCAGGGGCGGACGGCTTAAGTATCTCGTCTTCCACGTCTTCAGCCTGCTCGACTTCATCCTCGCGGTCGGCACAGGGATCACGCTCACCGTGCTGCGGGTGCCGCTGATTGAGAACCTTGCGACGTTTCCGGTGGTGCTGATCCCGCTCTTCGGCGTCTGCGTCACGGGTGCGCTGAGCATCATGACGCTCGATAGACTGCTGAGAGTTGATAAGACGAGGGCGAACGCTTCGCCGAACGCGGTCAGACACGCTTCTGGTGTCACGGCGAGGTAGCTGAAGTTATGAAGTTAGAGGAACTTGCTCGTACTATCTCAACCGAGTGCGCCGCCGTGCGGGTGCGAAAATTAAACCGCGCCGTATCGAGCATCTATGACGACGAGCTACGACCGCATGGGCTGAAGATCAGCCAGATGCACATCCTCGTGATGGTCGCGCGTTGCGGTAGCGTGACGCCGCAGAAGATCGGCGAGTTCCTCATCATGGATAAGTCCACGATGAGTCGGAGCCTTGAGTTGATGACGAAGAACGGGTGGTTGGACGGGACGTATTCGGAAGCCGAAAGACTTCAACAAGTCGCTTTGACCAAAGACGGACGGAAACTGCTGAAGGCGGCTGGCAAAGCTTGGGCGAGAGCGCAGCGGCGGGTCGAGAAACTGCTCGGCGAGAGTAACTGGGCGAGTCTCTTTAGAGCCGTAGAGACTCTCGATCACCCTTCCCGTTGAGGGGCAGTTCGGCAGCGACTGATTCCGAAATTACACGTTGTCGAAGCACCGCGATCCGGTGTTCTTCTTGACTCGGAACGGGTCGAAGACCCGCCCGTTCATCACCACATACACGCCCGCCGGTAAAGTCTGCACGGCGATGAAAGCGCACCCGACGTTGAAGCGCGCGTCCGTGTCTTTGAAACTCGCGGGCTGCATCGCCCCGGTCAGCACGATGACCTTGTCGGCTATCGTCGAGAGCGCCTGAGCTGTCAGATGCATCGTGTCGGTGCCGTGCGTGATGACGATCCGGCGCGCCGAATCGTCGGCGACCAATCGCTTGAGTTGTTCACGCTCCTCGTCGGTGATCTGCAAGCTATCCTTGCGGGCGAACTCTTCGACCTCGAACGCAACCGTGACCTTTGCCTCCCTTAACATGTCGCCGACCTGTGGCGAACCGACAAGGAAATCACTCGCGTGAAGATCGTATATCTTGTCTATCGATCCGCCAGTCGTGAAAATCTTGATCTTCTCGCACGGTGTCTCTTGCATACGGTTGTCACGACCATATCAGAAGCCAAAGTGCCTTAGACTGCCGATTTCTAATAAACCCCAACCCGCAGCCGAGCTTGAGAGCCGAGAGCCGATAGGATGAGTCGTGCCACTCACGCGGGCTATGACCGCAACCGGCTGTTTGGGCGGGTCTTCTATGCATGTAGTTTACGTCCGCCCGGTGTGTACGAATGTAAAGTCGGCTCAAAGATAACCACTCCGGTTGGTTACAGCAATTACAGAACTGATTTCTTACATGGAGTCTGGAGTGCGGCGCAAGACTTTTAATTCACAACACTAAACTTATTTCAGCCGCTCTATTGATTGGTTGTCCTACGTCTCCCGTTCGTCCTGCTTGTTCGTCGAGAGTCGGGTTGAGGTCTCTGCTGGGGTCGCGGTTCGATTCGACAATACGTTCCCAACTCTGTTCCGGCTTGAGTGAGGGAGTGACACGCGCATGGTCGGCGAAGTCTTTGCCGAGCGGATGATTTCCGACGCGACTCTCGTGCAGCGCGCCGAGTACCATATCTTTGATCTGCTCGCGCTCAACTTCGACTTCCAATCCCTTGCCGAACCGTTCGATCTTAGCAATCTCATTCTCCGTGAACTGCGGTGCCGGCAGCACCCGCTGCGGGTCAATTGCTCGCAGCCCCTCACGGTACTCATTTGCTACATCGCTCACTGTCTTGAGGTAGCTTTGCGCCGCGTCCCGGTTGTCGAGCAACGCCGAGTACGTCTCTGCGACGGCGCGCTCCACCGTCTGTCGCAGTTCGCGCTCTTCGGCGGTCTCCGTGAAGTGGCGCGTCAAGCGGTCGAGCCACCCCTTCGGCTGCACGTCGCGGAGCGTTGCCGTGCGGTCTTCTCCGCTGCCGTCTTTGTAAACGATGCGCGCGCCCGCCCGGTGTTCGTCAAACTGTCGGGCGCGCGCCGTCGCGTCACGCGAGTCAATTTCGGCGACGATCTCGCGCGCGAAAGCGCGTCCAGCCAATCGGTCGCGCGTCTTTGCGGCGGCTGTGTCCGGGTCTGCTTGTTGGGCGATGGCTCGCCCGGCGGCGCGTTCGTATTCGCGTAAGTCGTCGCCGTCGCGCAAGAGTGCGGCGTTCGTTTCCAGCCGCCGTAACTCCCAAGATGTGTACACAGGTTCCGGCATCCGTGCGCCTCGCGTCTCGCGTGACACCGCCTCGCGTGAGCGTATCGCGGAGAGCGTTTCAACCATCTCCCGGTCGGCATCTTTTTCGGCGTGGAGTTCGCCCCGGTGCGCGTCCATCCGCTTCACGACCTCTTCACGGAGCGGGGTCAGCTTCTCGATCTTCTCCTGCGCGATGTGGATCGCTTCCCGCCCGGCTTCCATCTCCTCCCGGTAGCGGGCGCGGACGTTGGGGTTGAGAGCGGGCGGCAACGGCGATAACTTGGACGGTGAGATGTGGAACGGATTTCTGAATGGGTTTAACTGCGACGGGTGCGGCAGCAGCCCGCGCCACGACAGCCGGTTCTCGAAGTAGTCGTTGCGGCGCTCGTTGAAGTCGATGTCGCGCGCGCTCCGACTCAGCTCACGGTCAACATCGGAGAGTGACCATTTCTCGTCCCCGAAGTCCCACTGCCTTTGATGGCGTGACTGCTCAAAGTTCTCGATCCGCCGGTCGGTGACAGCGAGATCGCGGGCGGCGACGCTTCGATGCGCTTCGAGACGGGCGGCGCTTTTATCCGTGTGGGCGTCGCCGCCGAACTCTTCGGCGAGCCTGTGGCGTACCCGGTCGAGGGTTGTGATTCGCCCTGTGTCCCGACGTTCGACTGCCTGCTCATGCAGTCGGTCGAGCACGTCGCGCGCGATGATGGGAGTCGGCAGCGGCTCACCCGCCGCGACAAGTTGCCGCTCTATCCCTGCGGCTTTCGGTGCGAGTTCGTCGAGACGACAAAGCGCCTGAGTGTGCTCGGCGCGCACCGCTTCGACTTGTTTCTTATGCCGCTTGTCGATGGTCTCGGTCGTTTCCTGATGTCTCTTCACGTCCGCATGGTAAAGGTTCTGCCGCAACTCGGCGCGCTCGGCGGCGGTCTCCGGCTGGCTCGCATTCGCCTCCTGATACGCGCCGGCTTTGGCGCGCTGTTCGATGTCGTGTTGGCTGATCCGGCGCGACGTTTCCGTAGTCGGATCATGCGCCCGGTAGCGGCGCACCGCGCCTTGTTCCTCGGCTGCTTGGAGCTTGCCCGACCAATACTCGACCTCAAGGCGGGCAGTCAGTTCGGCACCTAAAACCTTACGCTTCTCGGCAGGCGTCAACGTCGCTTCGACGATTGGCGTCTCGAACGTGCGCGGCAGTCTCCCGTCCAGGTGGAGCGCCGCGATACGTCTTTCGGCGATTGCATCACTCAGTTCTTTTGCCGGGATGTACGCGGCAGTGAGTGGCTCGCCGCGCTCGTGGGCGGTGTGGTCAAGCTCGCGCACCTGCCATTGCAAACTCAATCTCTCGGCTCTTTCGGCAGGCGTCTCATATCCTTTCCGGTCTCCCCGATGCGCGGTCTCGCCGATGATCCACCTGCCGACGAGTCGCTCTTCCGTCGTCGGTTCACGATTGATTTCGCCGACGATCTCGCGGCGCATCAGCAGCTCTTTGTCGGCGAGTCTGAAGCCGATGGCGTGTACCGGTTCGGTGTGTCGCCCCATCGCTTCGAGGAAGCGGTCGGCGATCACGCCGGGCATAAGTCTGCCTTTTTCGCTTCTTTGCTCGTCCACTTCCGGCGCGAGATTCTCGCCCGCCGCCCGCTCGCTCCAGCCGATTGCGCGCAGCACTTCGAGCTGACGTTCGGCGCGGTCGGCGCGTGCGGTGTGTCTGAAGTCAGGTCCCAACTTGTTCTTGCAGTAGTCATCCAAACCTTTGCCGTCATGTTCTTGCCAGCGCCCGACCTGCACCTCTAAACCGGCTTCCGTAAGCGTGCTCTGCAAGCGTTCGAGCTGCGTCTGGACTTCCGGTTTACGCACCACGTCGGCGTCGTAGGCGATGAGGACTCGGCGCAGCTCCGGCAACTTCTGGCGCAACTCCGCACCGAAGTCTTTCGGGAAATTGCCGACGCCGGCGACGCCGATCACGCCACGGTCGAGGTAGTGCACGATGATGTCGGCTTTCAGCGCGCCCTCCGTCAAGATGGCTTCGCCGGTCGCGCGCATCCGTTCGACGTTGCGGTAGTGAACCGGCGTGCCGCTCGACGCGCCGTCCGGTCGGATCACCTCCGGCGTCTTGGAAGTGCCTTGCTTGTTCGCGCTCGATAGCCACACATAGCGCGGCTCTTTCTTCTCTTTTCCGGTGTCAACATCAGTCCACGTTTTGACATCGCTCCGCCTGATTTGGAAGCCTTCGATCCGATTCTCAACATCCCTGACGGGAACCATGAATCCTTGATGCCACCCCGTCACGTTCATGCTCCACGCTTCGCCGTCTTCGGGTCGGTAGAAGCCGGGCACGTTTTTGAGGTCGAGATTCTGCGCGAGCAATCGCTCGACGACACGCGGCGCGTCTGCCCGCGAAGGCACGGAAGCGTAGCCGTACTCCTTGATGGTCGCGTCGTCCAAACCGCGCTCGTTGAGGTTGATTCGGTCTTTTGAGCTGAGGCGCAAATGGTCGATCAAAGCTCCATGAACGGCGTCTCTTTGCTGTATCGAAGCGGGCGGGTTCTGTGTGACTTTGTGCGCCTCGTCGATCAGAAATGCTTCGATTGGCTCGGATAGCTTGTGCCACCAACCGCCGTGACCGGGGCGCTCGCTCGGCACGCGCCGACAGAACACGGATGCGCCGTCGCCCACGACCGAACAGTAATCGGGCTTATGGCAGACCGGGCATGGATCGTCGGAAGTGACGTTCAGATAGACGATTCCGCGCTCGCCTCGCTCACCTTCGCGGGGACTCAAGGTAGGCGATGATGCATCCGCTTCTACCGCCGAAGCGTTGCGTGCCAATGCGTCCGTCAGGGTCTTACTCTCGTTCTCCGGGGCGTGTTCGCGTTGGAGCTTCTCTTGTGCTTTCTCGTAGTGCGGTTTGAAATCGCGCGGGATATTTTCGAGACGTTTGGGAGTACCGTTTTCGGCGTCCGTCATCTCCTTGCTGATTGCCAGATGGATGTGCGGGTTGTCGGTGTTGAGGTGGATGCCGGCGAACCATCTGAGGTCTTCGGCGTGCAATTCTCGCTCAATTGCTCGCATCGCGTCGCGCACCACGGAGCGGAAAACACTTGTGCGCTCTTCGTCCGATTCGCCGAACCGTTCGTAGTCTCCGGGTCTTAAACTGACGACGACGTGCAGCACATCTACCTTCGCGGGCGCGCCCTGTCCGCGACTCAATACGTTGTCGGCTTGGCGGTAGGTGAGGCGATCTTCTTTCTCGTCGAAGAGCGGTCGCGGCTCTTTCCCTTCCCTCTCCAAGTCGCGGTCGCGCTCGGCGATGTAGCGCGAAATGTTGCTCGCGCCGCCGCCCTTGCCCGTCGATACGACTTTGACCGTGGTTCTCATTCGTCGGCGCTCAATTCTTACCTTCTGCCGCTCTCATCCACTTCGGAACCCTTTACATAATCCTCTCGGACAATCGAATTACGTCGTTTCTGATCTCGTCCGAGAGGTCGTGAATCTCACGCTCCCACTCGGCGTCGGCTTCCTTGATCGCGTCTTCGATCTGACCCTCGTTCTGCCCTTGCGCCGCGAGCGCCGGCGTCAGGACGTGCTCTTCGAGGATTTCTTTGGCGTCGAACATGGTCTTCAGCGCGTAGTGGTTTTGACCATTGATGACGCGCGTTTCGAGCAGGATTTGGTCTTGCGTCGTCGCGCCGCGGCGGAGCAAATCGAGAACTTGGGCGAGCACATCCTTGAGTTCTTTGACCTCGCCGGAGACCACTTCCTGCTGTGCGTTACGTACCGCCGAGAGCGTTTCGTCGCGTCCGGCTTGACGCAGACGGCGACTTCTCAACGCTTCGCTGACGAGTTCGCGGATGACTTCGGCTTCGGTCTTTTTGTACGTCTTGGTTTCGTCGAGAAGCTGTTTGTAATCGTCGTTGTAGAGCGTCGAAAAGCATTGCTTAGGGGCGAGTCTTCTCGTTCGTTTTGATCTTCTTACTGCCATACGCGGTTTCTTTATAGTGGTCTTACCATTACCGGCGGAGGCGATGAAAAGCTCCATCAGCGGCTTTCGATTTCTCATGTTCGCCTCGCCTCTCGTAAATGCCGCAAAGAGTAGAATGGGCAATGCTTAAGTCGTTCGTACATGTACATGTTCCGCACGGATGTAAATTACATGACGGTAAGGTCGCTTCAATCAGCGGCTTATGAGTGGCATCACCTGTGGAGAATGGTTCATCCTGTCGCCTCTCAAAATCGTTATGATCTATCGCCCGCGAGTGCTCTTATTTACGAGTCAAAGGACATGCCAAGTGGAGTTCAAAGTACGGGCGTTAATCGTTCGCAAAAGGTGCAGCAAAACTGACGGCGCGCGTGCAGTCTGAGCGGCGGCACACTGCAACCCGATTGACGGCACACGGATGGTAAGGTGAACGGAAGGTGAGAAGGATGGATGCCCAGAACGTCGTTCAGGTACGCACTATCATCAGGCTTTCGTATGGCCGTTTAAGCAGCAAAACAAGTCGGAAATGTGAGAGAGCATGAGCAGCCAATGCTGGTGTCCGATAACGACAGCGCAATGCTTTATTCTCAACTCACATACAAACCGCGCTGCAAACGCGGTACACGAATTGACATCAGTTGGGCGACGTATAGCCGCCTCAAGCGGATGATGCGTTTATGATTTTGAACTGACTGAAGAGGTGCATCCACGTGAGTCATCGTACCAGAGGCAACGGGTCAGGGCACAAACCCGTGTTGACATTCGAGCGCATCGAGCGGAAAAATCACAGCAGCAACATCGACGTGCGGGTGATCGAGCGAATCAAGCGCTACCCGGAATACGTCTTTGAAGTAACGGGCATTAGACCATCGCCGGATGAGGTCGTCGAGAAGGCGCTCGAACAAACATTCGACGCGGATTCCGGGTACAAAGCTTGGCTGGCGAAACAGAAACCTACGGCTGTGGCAACCAACGGAACGTCAAGTTAGCCGACCGCAATTCGATTCGGTAATAGGTGGTGCTTATGAGCGACGAAAAGAAGCTGACGGTGTTCCTGCTCTGCTACTTCTTCGGGATGTTCGGCGGGCATCGTTTCTACACCGGGAAAACTAAGAGCGGGATTTTCATGGCGTTGACACTCGGCGGATTCTTCGTCTTGTACGTGAATGATTTAGTGACGATCATCACCGGCGGCTTCACCGACAAGGAAGGGCGGAAGATTACCGCGTGGGTGTAGGCGCTTATCTTCCACTCCTCCGACAGGGTCATTCAGTTCTCGGAGTAATGCCGATTAATGCCAATGCCGACCACGGTTGAGCGGCAAAGCGCCGACACGCCGCCGTGATGTTGGTTTCGCCTGCGACACGCATCAACCCGATAGCCGTGTTCCGCAGCGCCGCCATCACTTGCGGGATGCTGCCCACTCGCACTTGCGAGCGGTCTTCGTCATACGTCACGTCTCTCACCCAATGCGACTTGTTCTCAATGTGCCAATGCGTGCGGACTAACTCCAAGACCTGCGCCGCTGACGCTTGTTCACGCGAGAGACTCGTCACGCCATAGACAATTTCAGCGCGTTGCTCGCCGCTCGATTTTCGTCTCACCACTCGTTCAATCTCGAAGACTTGCTCAAGCCCTGCCCACTCGGTGTAACCGCACAGCGCCGTGCTGGTCGTAATCCGTCGGTGTTCAATCCGCCCATGACCGATGTCGAGCGTCGCGGCACTCGCCAGTGTTTCCGCGACGACCGATGGTGTGGCAAACAGCGTTGCGATCTCGTCCTGCAGGGTGGGTTGATTACCCTTGACGATCATCACATAGTCGCCGCCACCTGAAACAATCGTCGCTGCCACTTCACGCTGTGTGAGCAAGGCATCCATCGTAATCACGCGGTTTTCCAGCACTAAAGCACCAAGTACGCCGCCAATCGCACCGATCTCATTCGTCTTATCGGCCACCGCTTGTTGCCCCATCGTTAACCCTAAGCGATGTCCGAGGGCCGAGAGCAGATGCGCGCCGGGCGCTTTCTGACGGCGACTACCGCGCAAGGTCTTCCCATCAATGGCAATCGCTTCTAAGACGGTGGGTGGCACGCTCACCGCCGCTATGACACCTCCCGCCCAAGTTGCCAAGACACGCTCGACCGCTTCGGTGTCCAACCCGCGCAAGACCGTGTTGAGGGTCGCGGCACACGGCGCCGTGTCATGTGTAAAGCCGAGGGCGCGTAACATCTCGGTGCCGTAGTTACGCCCCCACTCGGCAATCGCACCGTAAGAGCGATAACCGCAAAGCATCGCGGCGACGCTCAAGGCAAGGATGGCTGGAAGCGGATGGCGGCGTCCTTGCGCTTGACGGAAGTCCGGTATCTCGGCTAAGAGATCAAGCAGGTCAGGACTTTGTTCTGTCATTTGGTCTTACCTCACTGTGGTTGTTGCAAACTTGTGAGGTGAGACTACTTTCTATCTGTTGCTTCCATCAACCGAGAACTGAATGACCCTGCTCCTCCGACGAATCGCTGGCATCCACCTCCATGCGCTGTGGTAAAATGACCCTATGACTGTGACGATAGAACTGAAGCCGGAGGTCGAAACGCGAGTCGCCGAGCAGGCTGCCGCGCGCGGCGTATCGGTCGAGGAGTACATCGAAGGCGTGCTCGAAAGCCATGCCCTGCGTCCGTCGCTCGACGAGATTCTCGCGCCCGTCCGTTTGGAGTTTCAGGAGTGCGGGATGACCGAAGACGAACTGGGCGAGCTGCTCAAAACCGAGCGCCGGGCGATGTGGGAAGAGCGGCACGGCGGGCGAGCATAATGCCTTCTGACAAGGTGAAGGCTGTCTTCGACTGTAACACCTTCGTGCAAGCTCTACTCAGTCCCAACGGCGCGGCGGCTGCCTGCATGGAGTTGGTGAAGCGCGGCGAGGTCGCCCTGTATGTGTCCCCGCAAGTTCTTACCGAGATAAGGGACGTTCTTCAGCGCCCCGTCATCATGAAGCGGCTGCCTAGCTTGACCGTCGAGCGGGTGCAAGCGTTCTTAGAAGATGTTGTCGCGCACGCGACGATGGTGCGGAGTGTGCCGGCGAAGTTCCGCTATGAACGCGACCCGGAGGATGAACCGTACATCAACCTTGCGGCGGTCACTGGGGCAGACTACGTCGTGAGCCGCGACAGGGATTTGCTCGACCTGATGACCGGGACGAGCGTCGAGTGCAAAGAGTTTCGACAACGATTTCGACCGCTCAAGGTAGTACAGCCGTTAGAGTTTCTCCG
>JACDEG010000539.1 GCA_013816505.1 Pyrinomonadaceae bacterium
GAGGTAGCCACCGACGGGGACGCGCATCACCACCGGGCACTTCCATTCGTTGCCAGAGCGCCAGCGGATCAGCACCAGTTCGTTGTGAATCTGGTGCATCGCCGGCCAGATGTAATCGAAGAACTGTATCTCGACGACCGGCTTCAAGCCGCGCGTCGCCATCCCGATAGCGCGCCCGACGATGTTCGCTTCGGCCAGCGGCGAGTTGAAGACACGCGCGCCGCCGAACTTGCGTTGCAGATTCGCCGTCACTTTGAAGACGCCGCCCTTGCCTTTCACTTTGCCGAGATGCTCTTCGCGCGACACGTCGGCCACGTCCTCGCCAAAGACGACGATTGCCGGATTGCGTGCCATCTCTTCGTGGAGGCAGCGATTGATCAAGTCGACCATCGTCCCGGCGTTGCCGGACAACTCCGCGCCCTCTTCCGTGTTGAACTCTTTCGAGGTCGGGTCAACGTCCGGCGAATAGACAAAGTCGGTCGCCGTTTTCGGGTCGGGTTGCGGGCTTAAGAGCGCGATGTCGGTCGCGGCCAGCACCTCGGCGTCAACCTCGTCTTTGATCTTCTGCAAATCTTCCTGCGTGACGAACCCCTCTTCGATCAGCAGCGCACCGAACAGCTTGACAGGGTCGCGCTCGGCGTCGGACATACGCTCTTCGTCGGAGCGGTACAACTTCTCGTCGTCGGAGAGTGAGTGCGAGTAAGGCCGGATCACCTTCGCGTGGACGAGCGCCGGCCCTCTGCGCTCGCGGCAGTAACGCACCGCGCGGTGCATCGTCTCAAGCGATGCGACCGGGTCGGTGCCGTCGCACTTTTGGATGTAGAGGTCAGGGAAGCCGGCGACGAGGCGCGACACGTCGCCGCCGGCGGTCTGCACTTCGACCGGGACGCTGATCGCGTAGCCGTTGTCTTCAATCAGAAACAGCACCGGCAGTTTCAGATTACTTGCGGTGTTCAGCGCCTCCCAAAACTCGCCCTCGCTCGTTGTGCCGTCGCCCGCCGAGACGTACACCACTTCATCGTCGTGAAACTTGTCGACGCGGCTTTTCAGTTCTTCGATCAAGCCGAAGCGGTAACCAGCTTCCGCGCAGCCGACGGCTTGCAGAAACTGTGTGCCGGTCGGCGACGACTGCGTGACGATGTTCAGTTTCTTGTGACCCCAGTGCGAAGGCATCTGGCGACCGTGCGAGTTCGGGTCGGCCTCGGCGCCGACGGCGGAGAGCAGTTGTTCGAGCGGCGTCATGCCGAGTTGCAGACACAGCGCGCGGTCGCGGTAGTACGGATAGAACCAATCGTAACCGGGCTTCAGCGCCATCCCGGCGGCGACCAGAATCGCTTCGTGTCCCGCGCCGCTGATCTGGAAGAAGATTTTATTCTGCCCTTTGAGCTGAATCTCCTTATCATCCAACCGCCGCGACAAAAACATCGTGCGGTAGATGCCGATCATCTGCTCGCGGTCGAACCCGCGGTACTCAATCGCTTTGAGTTCAGTCGCCATTCCTCTGCTTCTCCTATAACTGGAATGATCTAAACAGCCTCGCCTCCGTCTGCATAGTCCGCTTCAATCGTCATTCGATAATCATCCGCCATTGACGGATGATGGTGCGCCTCGGCGACACTGATGCCGCGCTCGTAAGCCGCGCGTGCCGCCGCCCGGTCGCCAATCTTTTCATAGGCGCGCGCGAGCATTCCGTAGGCCGCGCCTTCATCGTCGGAGCGCTGAAGATACTCTTTGAGCGTCGCGACGACCTCATCGTACCGCTCTGACTTTTGATATTCGTTCGCGAGGCCGAAGAGCACCGTCGTGTTTTCGGGGTCGCTCTCAAGCATCTGCTTGAACAGGTCAACGCGTGATGCCGTCACTTAATCTCAACCTCCTGCTGCTAAACGCGGCTCAAAAAGTTCTCCAGCACAAAAATCTTGCGGATACGAAAACGCAGAGGGCTTTCGACAATACTAATCGCTTTCAGGTTTTCTAACCCACCGACGAAAAACGGCTCCTTGCACGCTGGAACGGACGTCAGCCAACGGGGCGGCTGAATGCCGAGTTCATCGCAGATCGCTTCCGCCGTCGAAGCCAGTAGCGCGTCCGTTTTCTCGTTCGTCAACTCGAAAGGTTCGGCGACGGCACGCGGGTCTTTGCGGCGTCGGAAGTCGTCCACGAAGTCCATCAGATGGATGCACCACCAGCGGGGATCGGCGACGACTTGTTCCTTAACTTCGCGCAACGTAATCATCACTTGAACAACTCTTCAATGAAATACTGTGTGGCCGGCTTAATCTGCTGGTGCACCGGGTAATACTTCACCAATATGGAGAATACTTCCTCGGCGCTTTTGATTTCCAGCAGTTTAATCAGCAACTCAATATCGTCCCGATCCGGCGTTTCCGCCCGCGCCGCCAATGCTTTCATCGCCAGCAAGTAGTCCGGTTCGGGAATAAAAATTTTGAGATGCGGAAAATCGAAGAAGATGCGCTGCTGGTGAGGGACAACGTAATCCTTCACTGCGTCATTCAACCAGTCGCTCGGTAAGTCATATGTAGCAGCCACGCGCTCAATTGCTTGTCGCATCTCCATCGTCGGCTGGAAGATTGCATCAACGTCTTTCGTAGCTGGGCGGGCATTATAAACCAAACACATCACTGCGCCGCCGTACAAACAAATTTCGCCCTTGACACCGATGGCGCGCAACTCGTCGTTTAATTCCGTCAGATACTTTTTGATCTCGCCGGCATCCACTATTGCACCAGCGGTTGCTTGCTCGACGTGAGCAGTTTCGCGATGGTCTGCAACTGCATGTTCGACGTGCCCTCATAAATCGCGCCGATCTTCGAGTCGCGCCAGAACTTTTCGACCGGGTAATCTTTAACAAAGCCGTAACCACCGTAAAGTTCCACAGCTTTCGACGCGATGTGTTCGGCGGCGCGCGACGAGTAGAGCTTCGCCATCGCCGCTTCTTTGACGAACGGGAGGCCGGCGTCCTTTAAGCGTGCGGCGTTGTAGACCATCAAGCGTGCGGCTTCGAGTTCGGTTGCGAGTTCGGCGAGTTGAAACTGCACGCCCTGAAACTGGTTGATCGGTTTGCCGAATTGGACGCGCTCGCCGGTGTAGTTGAGCGCCGCGTCGAACGCGCCGCGCGCGAGGCCGATCATCTGCGCGCCAATGCCGATGCGTCCTTCGTTCAGAGTTTCAATCGAAACCTTGTAGCCTTTGCCGACGTCGCCGAGCACATTCTCTTTCGGCACGCGGCACTCGTCGAAAATAATTTCGGTCGTCGAAGAGGCGCGGATGCCGGTCTTGTTCTCTTTCTTGCCGACCGCGAAGCCGTCGAAAGTTTTCTCGACGATGAACGCGGTAATGCCACGATAGCCGGCCTCCGGATTGGCGTTCGCGAAGACCACGAAGATTTCCGCTTCGAGGCCGTTCGTGATCCAGAGTTTCTGCCCCGTCAGCACGTAGTGATCGCCTTTATCGACGGCGCGCGTATTCATCGCGAAGGCGTCGGAGCCGGAGCCGGCTTCGCTCAAGGCATACGCCCCGACCGAACGCTCGGCGAGTCGCGGCAGGTACTTTTGCTTTTGCTCGGCGTTGCCCCAGCGGATGAAGGCGTTGTTGACGAGCGTGTTCTGCACATCCATCATCACGCCGACTGACGGATCGACGCGCGACAGTTCCTCGACGCCGATGATCGCGGTGAAGAACGACGCGCCCGCGCCGCCGTACTCTTCGGGCGTCTCAATGCTCATCAGGCCAAGGTCGAAGAGATGTTTGATAACGACTGGGTCGAGCTTCTGGTGTTCGTCCATCGCTTCGACGCGCGGGCGAATCTCGCCCTCGGCGAACTCGCGCACGCTCGCGCGGAACATATCTTCATCTTCTGAGTAGACGGTAAGAGGGCTGCCACTCAGAGTTTCGACCGGTGCTGTTTTGCTCATTGTTTGTATTAACCCACAAAAATTGGAATAAAGACTTAAACTGTAGCATCGCTCATCGGCGCGCCCGTGGTCAACTCGCGAAAAGCGGTGATAAATAGTTGAGTATGAGGTGAACGTTAAAACCAAACAGCGCAAGTTGGGGCGGAACAAAGAAGGTGCGCGGGCGAACGATTTGATTCAACACGGAGAGGGTACAGAGCAGGAAGGCAAAAGTAAAAAGGGAACAGGCAAAAGTAAACAGTTTTCGGTTTTCAGCTCAAAACTTAAAACTTAAAACTTACTGATACCAACGGAATTTGTGGTTGGTATCAAAACCAAGAAAAAGGACGGATGATTCGTTAATATGCCTTGTTTTGTGAAGTGACCAAACAACACGGCAAGGCAAAAACAAATCATC
>JACDEG010000094.1 GCA_013816505.1 Pyrinomonadaceae bacterium
GGGCAATGCTCGCCGTCTCAAGTTGAGGCGGCGAGCATTGCCCGCCTCTAAACGGTCGCAAGTAATTATAAACTGTCATCGAGGCCCGGTGATTCGCTTTCTTTGGAATGCAAAAGGCGTAGCGCCGGTCAACCGTTACCTGATGTGAGGTCTGCATGTTTGAGTTGGAAAAAGATACGAGCGTCGCGGCGTGTGGAGCGGCGGCGACAACGACTGGTGCTGATGTCCCGCCTGGTTTATGGGCAACGATCCGGCAGGCGGTCAGCGGGTCGCAGGTGCATTACGACTATACGCAGGGGTCGATAGGGCGCGCGATTTTTCTGCTCTCCGTGCCGATGGTGCTGGAAATGGTGATGGAGAGTCTGTTCGCCGTCGCCGACGTGTTCTATGTCGCGAAGCTCGGCGCCGACGCGGTCGCTACCGTCGGACTCACCGAGTCGCTGTTGACCCTGATCTATACGGTCGCGATGGGACTCGGCATCGGCGCGACGGCGACCGTGGCGCGGCGCGTTGGCGAAGGTGATCGCGAGGGCGCAGCGCATGCCGCTGTGCAGGCGGTCACGCTCGGCGTCATCGTCGCCGCGTTGATTGGCGGCGCCGGCGTGCTACTTGCGCCGCGACTGCTGCTGCTGATGGGCGCATCGCCGGGCGTCGTTGAGAACGGCGCGAACTACACACGCGTGATGCTCGGCGGTAACGTCGCCATCATGATGCTGTTCCTCATTAACGCCATCTTTCGCGGCGCGGGCGACGCGGCGATTGCGATGCGCGTGCTGTGGCTGGCGAATCTGATTAACATCGTCCTTGCGCCGTGCTTCATCTTCGGTTTTGGCCCGTTCCCCGAACTCGGCGTGACGGGCGCGGCGGTTGCGACCACCATCGGACGCGGAACCGGCGCGCTCTACGCTTTCAGCAAATTGCTGCGACCCGGCGCGCGCGTCAGCCTCGCCGGGCGACGCCCACGGCTCGACGTGAGACTGATGCTGCGGCTGGTGCGTCTGTCCGCCGCCGGTGCGTTCCAGGTCTTCATCGGCATGGCGAGCTGGATCGGGCTGGTCCGCATCATCTCCAGTTTCGGCAGCGACGCGCTGGCGGGTTATACCATCGGCATCCGCGTCATCATCTTCGCGCTCCTCCCGACGTGGGGCATGTCGAACGCGGCGGCGACGATGGTCGGGCAGGCGCTCGGCGCCGGAAAGCCGGAGCGGGCCGAGCGCGCCGTGTGGATCGCGGGCTTTTATAGCATGTGCTTTCTGGGGCTTGTCGGCGTGCTGTTTGTAATCTTCGCCGGACAGATCGTCAAGCTGTTTACCGCCGACCCGTCGGTGCTCGGCTACGGCGCCGACTGTCTGCGGGTAGTGGCGTGTGGGTTCCTGTTCTACGGTTACGGGATGGTGTTGACGCAGTCATTCAACGGCGCGGGCGATACATGGACGCCGACGCTGATTAACCTCTTCGTCTTTTGGCTGTGGGAGATTCCGCTCGCCTACCTGCTGGCCATCACGTTCGGGTTCGGGCCGCACGGCGTCTTCCTCGCGATTACGATTTCGTTCTCGACGCTGGCGGTGGTCAGCGCACTGCTTTTCCGCAAGGGGAATTGGAAGCGGCAGGTCATCTGACGCTTCCAACAGAATGCCGGTGCGAGCGATGTCGGCCCGTGAAATGTCGCGGGGACTATTTCGGTCGTTTGAAGTACAGCGCGGCGGTCGACCGCTGCGGTAGGTCGAGCGCGCCGCCGCCGACCATTTCCCATCCTTCCGCGCCGAGCTTGGCGATGGCCTTCGCCGGCCCGTTCCGCTCTGTCGCGGAGTCTTCGACCTCCACGACTTCCAATCCTGCTTCGCGGAAGTAAGTAATCCAGTACATGCCTCCGCGATTCGACCTGACGTAGGCCGCTTTCGTCAGCGCGCAATACTCCCAACCCGGGCTGCTGCCCGTCGTCGTCGTTTCGGCCCGGTGCGCCTGAACCGTTCCGCCCGGTGAGAGCCTGCCGGCGATGATCAATGTTAATAAGCAAGTGACGACGACCATCACCACCGCCATCATCATCAGTGCCGCCACGGGCACGTGCCCTTTCGTGTTCATCAATTACCTCCGCTTGAATTTCGTCTTAAGAACCGCGTCGCAGTCGATGTCATCGTCTGCGCCGGTCGGCTCAAGTCCAAGTTCGACGATCAACGGCAGATGATCCGAGCCGAACTCGCTTCCCGTTTTGATGCTGAGAACGATAACATTTTGATCGACAAAACAGTGATCAATCGGCAGCCTCAGTAACGCGCCGAACGGCAGGAACGTCGGAAACGATGGCAGTATTCCGCTGCCTCGTCGCGCGTCGACAAGCCCGGACCGAGCGATGAAGTCTTTGTAATAGGGCGACCACGGCGTCGTATTGAGGTCGCCGACAAACACGTGCGGCACCGGCAGGTCGCGGACGAAGCGGGCAGCGTCGGCAAGTTGTTCGTTGCGGTACTCAAAGTGGTTCGGGAGGAGCGGGGCGCGCGGGTGAATCGTCAGTAGCGACAATCGTTCATCGCCCACGCGCACGCGCGCCGTGATGCCTGGACGCTCCACGTCTTCCACGCTTCCGAGTCGCACGATCCTCGCGTCTTCGAGCGGCAGGCGACTATACAGCGCGATGCCCGAACCGTCATCGTCGAACGACGCAGCTAAGTGAAAAGGATACCTCGACTCAAGGCTCCGGAGTTGAGTGATCCAACGCTCGCTCACCTCTTGCAGCACAAGAACATCGGGCTGTTCGATCCCGACGAGGTCAATCAACCGCTCATATCGCTGATTTGCGTAGTTGACATTGGCGAGCATCAACCTCAAACGCCGTTCGGGTGGCACGTTCGAGCCAGCGTTCGCGGGCGACACATAGAGGGGGAATATTGCCGCCGCGTTAATGACTACGCAAAGCGTCGCGACGAGCGGCCACGACCACGATGAGTGGAGCGAAAGGAACAACAGCAGACACGCGAGCGAGCCGAGCAGATACTGGAGTTTGAAATGCGAAGCGAGTTCGGGCAGCTTATGCAACCGTCCTGCATAACCGGCGACGCTCAAAAGCAGCAAGCACAGCGTCGCCACTTGCAGGAATAAGGTGAGCAGTTTAATGAATCGCCTCCGCACGGATGGTGTGAATCTATTTTGTTGGAGACGTGCCTTAAGCCTCGTACCACTGCGCGCACTGTGTTTCGTCAAGGATGTTCTCGATCACGGTGAAGCCGTTAACATCAATTGCCTCACAATAGTTGGTCATGAGTTTTGTTTCAGATTTCTCATCAGATACGCTCAAGTTCAACGTGCGTCCGTTCGCCTCCGGCGTTGCCTGTGTTGAGCGTACCTGTTGGCTCGAACAAAAGCACATGCCTCTCTTCGTCGGCAAAATGCCATGGCGATTTTTATCGACGCAGCAGTTCAGCAGAAAAAGGTAGTCCTACCACGAGCGAAATCGTGCTCGACGATGAGTCGTGCGATTACGCGCGCGATCTTCTCGCCGCCGCGTGCTGAAGGCTCTATCTCGTTTGCGTAGTCTTCTGTGTCGCTGCAAACCAACCGTAGGTCGATAAGAGGGATGCCTTCCACAACAGCCAGGCGGATGATGCAATCGTTGAAGATCGTGAGCGCAGCCTTGGCAATTCTTTGCAGAGGGGCGTCAGAGAAGTTCGGGTAGTAGACAGTGCAAACCGCGCTCGGCAGGTTGTGCGAGATGACCCCGGCGAGCATCTCTCGGTAGTTGCGCTCAAACTCTTCGCCCGCGTCGGCGAGCAGGGCAAGCGTCTCGGCGGTCGAGCGTGCGGGTCTATCGAGTATGTCACTACGCATGATTGCATCGTTGCCGCCACAGCTTACGACGAGGTGCGTTGCATCGGAAGGTAGCTTTGATAATTGACTGCTCACGTCAGTGGTTACGCTCCCGTCGATGGCGAGCAGCGTCGCCCGCGAACCAGCGGGCAAACTTGCACGTAGCTGCCGAATGATGTCGGGCGCATCGCCGACGTAACGCGCGTTGTCGAAAATCGAGTCGCCGAGTAAAACGATGTGGGTCATTTTCATAATCTCAAATACGCTCAAGTTCGACGTGCGTCCGTTCGCCTCGGGCGTTGCCTGTATTGAGCGTACTGATCGGCTCGAACAAAAGCACATGCGCCTCTTCGTCGGCAACCGGTCGATGCTCGATCCCGCGCGGCACAATCAAGAATTCGCCTTCTTCGATCCATACATCGCGGTCGCGAAACTCCATGCGGAAGCGTCCTTTGACGACGAGAAACAATTCATCTTCCAGGTCGTGGTAATGCCAGACGAACTCGCCCAGAAACTTAACGAGTTTGACGTGCTGTCCGTTCAACTCGCCGACGATTTTCGGTGCCCAGTGCTCGTCGAAGAGTGCGAGCTTTTCCATGAGATTAACTTTGTCCATCTTATACTCCGTTCAAGCGACCAACTCACGTTCTTACTTTTACAAGCGCGGGTCAACCGGCTCGCTCTCTAAAGCCAGAACGCCGAAGACGCATTCGTGGACGCGGCGCAGCGGCTCGCGTCGCACGAAGCGCTCTAAGCCTTCGACGCCGAGTGCGAACTCGCGTAGTGCAAGCGAACGTTTCGCCGACAAGCCCCGTGCGCGCAGACGCTCTAAGTTTTCCGGGGCAGTGTATTCGGGTCCGTAGATGATGCGCAGATACTCGCGACCGCGACACTTAATTGCCGGTTGCACGAGTCCGCGCGTCCCCTTCGTGATGAAGTCGAGCGGCTTGATGACCATGCCTTCGCCGCCGCCCTCTGTGATCTGCTCCCACCACTTCGCTTTCAGCACGCACTCTTCCGGGTCTGTCACATTGCACGTGCCGTAATTTGTCGGATGCAGCAGCAGGGTTTCATCGCCTCCGCAAAGATAGAAGAGCGTGTTCATGTGCCACAGATGATCTCTGTCGGTATGCACCGCGCCTTCGGTTGCGAGCAGATGAAACGGCGCGAGGCGTAAATCGTCGAGCGAGTTGACCGACCAGCAGTAGCGGCGGTAAGCATCGCGGTATTTTGCCGCAAGATGTGCACGTTCAGTGAAACGTTCAAGCAAAGCGCGTGCATCGGACAATGTTTCCGATGCACGCGCGAGCGACGCGACTGTTTCTCCGAGCGCGGCGTGCGATGCCGAACCGACTGCCGCGTATTGACTGCGTACTAACTCCTGCGCCTTCGCCGACCACGGCATCAGCTCGCAGTCGAGCACCGCCCAATCCGTCTTGAACTCGTCCCACTTGCCAGACTTTGTGAAAGCATCGCGCACGCGCGCAAGCAATTCTGCCTCCAACTTCGTGTTGTCAAAGAAGCGGCGTCCGGTGCGCGTATAGACGATGCCAATGCCTTCACCCATGATACCAAAGCGACGCCGCGCCGCTTCCTTATCCCGGCAGACAACAACCACGGCACGCGAACCCATGTGCTTCTCTTCGCAGATGACCGTGCCAACACCATGATTGCGGAAGTACTGAAAAGCTTCCGCCGGATGCTCCAACAGTCCCGCTTCTTTTGTCGTCTCCGATGGCGACATTGTCGGCGGCAGGTACACGAGCCATTTCGGATTCGCCGCGAAGCGCGACATCACTTCGAGCGCGGGCATAGAGTTCTCTTCGCGGATCGTGACGTTGCCATGCAACCGCGTCGAGACAATGCGCTTGCCTATCACGTCCTCGATGTCGAGTACATCGTCATCTCGCTGCTGCGCGGTCAACGTCGGGGCTTGATCGTCAACTGGGATGAGCGGCTTGACCGATTCGTAATACGTGTGGAGCGCGGGCACCGAGACGAGTTCGCGCTCCGGGTAACGAAGCGCCGAAAGCCTGCCGCCGAAGACGCAGCCGGTGTCGATGTTGATCGTGCGGTTGAGCCACTCCGGTTCGGGCACCGGCGTATGACCATAAACGACCATCGCTTTGCCGCGATACTCCGCCGCCCAGTTGTAGCGCACCGGCAAACCGTACTCGTCCATCTCCCCGGTCGTCTCGCCGTAGAGCGCGAAGTCACGCACCTTGCCTGAGCCGCGCCCTTGCAATGCTTCGGGCAGTCCGGCGTGCGCAACCACAAGATTGCCGTTATCAAGAACGTAGTGACTGACTAAACGGTCGAGAAACTCACGGACATGCGCTCCGAACTCCGGCGTCTCGCGTTCGAGTTGCGCGAGCGAGTCCGCCAAACCGTGCGTGATTTGCACGTCGCGCCCGCTCAACTTGCGCATCAATTTTATGTCGTGATTACCGGGCACGCACAACGCACTGCCGCCTGCCGTCATGCTCATCACGAGACGCAGCACTTCCGTAATCTTCGGACCACGATCAACGAGGTCGCCGACGAAAACAGCTTTTCGCCCTTCCGGTGCTTTGACCCTGTAGCCGAAACTAGATTCATCACCCGCATCCGGCACAACATCATAGCCGAGGTTATTTAACAACAGCCAGAGTTCATCGAAGCAGCCATGCACGTCGCCAATGATGTCGAACGGCCCGTGGTCATCTTTGCGATTGTTCCACAACGGCTGACGCACAACGGTCGCGGCTTCCACCTCTTCCGGCGAAGACAACTCGTAGATGTGACGAAACCCTTCGCGCTTCAGGTTACGAAGCGAACGCCGCAACTGCTGACTCTGGTTGCGGACAACATGCGCCCCGAAGTCGCGGTCGGGGCGCTCGCGGTTGCGCTCCTGGCAAATGCGCTCCGGCACGTTGAGCACCACCGCGACAGGTAACACGTGATACTCCCGCGCGAGCGCGACGAGCGGCTGACGCGCTTCCGGCTGCACGTTCGTCGCATCGACGACGGTCAACCGTCCTGCCGTAAGTCGCTTCGCCGCGATGAAGCGCAGCACCTCAAAAGCGTCCTTCGTCGCAGACTGGTCATTCTCATCATCGGAGACCAGTCCGCGACAGTAATCTGATGACAGCACCTCAGTCGGCTTGAAATACTTGCGCGCGAAAGTTGATTTACCGCAGCCCGATGCGCCGATTAGGACGACGAGCGAGAGTTCAGGAATCGTTAGCTTCATTCGAATACAAACTCTTTTGTGCTTGTTCTATTTAACAACCTGTGGAACTGCTAACCTTTAGGATTCTTGTTGCACGCCTCAAGCTCCACACGACCGAGACGTGATGACAAGCAACTTCCATCCGGCAAAAACAGCGTCCACTCAGGATGTCCTTCGACCGTCGTGAAGCTGTGAATCCACACTCCACTGGACAGTGTGATGACAAGTTCCGGCAGGCGCCCATCGACCGTAATATCCACAACTTCGCGCCCTACTAGCGACTGCAATTGATTTGTAATTCTTCGGTCTCCGCTGAAGCTGCCGAAGAAAACGGACTTCCGCTTTTCTACCCTCCAACTCCATTCAAGCATAGCCGTAGCCTCGCCCTTTAGGTGCTTTCCATCAGGCTTCAACTCGCCGAACTCGAAGAAGACGGCTGAACCGTACCCACGCCAAGCGTAAGAGAGAGGCATCCCGACAACACAGCGGGTGACATCGTTGAATCGCTCGGGCGAAACCACTTCAGTCACATCTTTCGGCTTGCTAATTACATCTTGCGGCACATCAATCATGGCGTGTGAACACCCCCATCTGCGTTGGCGCTCCGACCTCAGCATCTTCTGCTCCAATCGGCAGGAAGCGCGCAGCATAGCCAAACCGCTCTGCGACTCCATTCGCCCACGCCTCGAACTCGCGCCTTGTCCACTCGAAGCGGTGATCTTTGTGGCGGAACTTGCCCGCCGGGAGCGTCTCGAACCGCACGTTGTACTCGGCGTTAGGTGTCGTCATCACGATTGTGTCTGGTCGCGCGAACTCGAACAGCACGCGCTCGAACGCGGCGAGACGCGCGGTGTCCAGGTGCTCGATGACTTCAACGACCGTCGCGGCGTCGAAGCCTGCGAGCCTTCGGTCGCGGTACGTGAGCGAGCCTTGAATAAGTCGGATGCGTTCTCGCTGTCGTGCGCTCATGCGGTCGAGATGTAGACGCTCCTGCGCGACTTCGAGCACCCGGTGAGACACGTCCATGCCGACGACCTCTTCAAAAATCTTGTCAGCCAAGAGCAAGCGCAACAACTTGCCTTCGCCGCAGCCGAGGTCGAGCACGCGCTTCGCGCCGCTCGCTTTGAGCGCGGCGAGCACGGCGTTAATGCGCTGCTCGTTTAAGCTCAGAAGGCGTTCGACCGCTTCCTCTTCGCTCGCGTGAACTTCTTCAGCGATGTCCGGTTCGGGATTATCTTCATCCACAAGACGGCTGATCGCTTCGCGTGCGAGGCTGCGACGGAACTTCAAATAACGATGTGCAATCTCATCGCGCTCAGGATGCATTTTAAGCCAGCCTTCGCCGTGGCGCAGCAACTTCTCGACTTCTTCCTCGCCGACCCAATAATGCTTTTCATTGTCCAGGACCGGCACGAGCACGTAGATGTGCGAAAGCATTTCGCGCAGTCGCACATGCGCGCGCAACGTCACCGTGTAGTACGCGCTCTCGCCCCATTCCGGAAACTTCTCGTCGAGCGTGTGATGCACGGCTTCCACTTCATAGCCGAGCGGCTCGAACAGACGCCGCAGGAAACTCTCGCCCCCACGACATGGCACGACCGCGAGCCGCGCTTCGAGCGGCAGCGCCGTGTCAACTAATTCCGCGTGATCTTTGCTTCTGCCGCCGAGCGCACTGCCGAAGACTTGCGAGATGGCGACGCTCAAGAAGGACGACGCGACATACGGACGGTCGTTGACGTACTGATCGAGCGTGCCGCCTTCACCCGACAACCCGCGCCGTTTCCGCACGAGTCCGACCGGGTCAACGTCGAGTAAGAGCGCCGCCGTGCAGCGTTCGACTTGAGCCTCCGGGTAAAAGACGTGCGCCTGACCGAACGTGAGGTCAAAGGTTTGCACGCGCGACGGGTTCTTGTGCAGCAGATAGCCCAGGTCGGTCGCGGGCGGTTGCGTGTTGGTGATGGTGAGAAGCATGTCTGGTGTCTTCGATTAAACGGATATGACAAAAGCAATGGCGCGACCCTTATCTTGAGTCGCGCCGTTTGGGTGACTACATTCTTTCTCTATTCCCTAAAAGTAATAGTCACGCTGGAGCGCTCCGTCGTAGCGACCTGTCGGCAGACAGCAATGTTTGAAACCTGCGCCCTGACCCGCATGGACACAAATCATTTCGTCCAAGTTTTTCCTGTAACTCTTTGTCGCCATGAACAACTCTTAGCCCGCGCTTGACGAGCGTCTCTGATGGATAGCCGCGCCGACGTTTACTGCTCGGCGTAAAAGGAATGGTCGTCTCTTTGGTTCTTGTTTGACATGATCGTATTCTCCTCATACCGCATTCTGCGGTTGGTCATTCTCGCGCGTGTCACAAACAGAGGTCAAGAGAAACAATCAAACCCGGAGAGGTTCAGGACAGGAGTGAGGTGGCTGCGAGGTGTCTTTAGTTTCAAGTGTCGGGCTGACACTAACTCACGCCGGATAACGGGGTGAACCGCATCCGACGTCGTGCAACTTATGTCGCCGCGCGCGCGTTGACACGCTCCACCAGCGCCCGTAGCGCCGTGGCCGGTTGTACTCCGGAGAGTGCGGTACGCCGGTTGGCGACGAACGCCGGGACACCGTTGATGCCTAACTCCGCCGCGTCGCGCTCGTCTGCTAAGACGCTGGCTTCGAACTTTCTGCTGTTGAGCGCGCGGCGTAGGTCTGCGGCGTCGAGCCGCAAGTCGGAAGCAATCTGCACCAGCATGTCCACCTCGCCGATGTCCTCGCCGCGTTCGAAAAAGGCGCGAAAGAGCGCGGCGTTGTAATCGTCGAACCGCGCTTGCCCTTGCGACCACTTTGCGGCTTGGTGCGCGAGGCGCGAGCGTGGCTGCACGGGCGGCAGACGCATTGTGATGCCGAGGCGTTCCGCCATCGGATAGACGGACTCGCGCCACACACGTTCCAGGTATTCACCGCGCGGGTCGAGCGATGGATGTGGTTCGGGTCGCAACTCGAACGCGCGCCAGATGATTTCGACATCCGGACGGTCGCGCTTCAGTTCGTGCAAGCCCGGCTCCGCCAGCCAGCAGAACGGGCACACGTAATCGGAGAAGACTTCGAGCGTGACGACATTCGCCGGAGCCGGATCACTCATCTGTTTCAATCTCCTTTCTGCAATGACTGCATGTCGATGGCGAAGCGGTAGCGGACATCTCCCTTAACGGTGCGGTCGAAAGCCTCCGCGAGTCGCTGAATCGGGATCACTTCGACATCGGACGTGATGTTGTTCTGCGCGCAGTAATCGAGCATCTCCTGCGTCTCGTGGATGCCGCCGATCATCGAGCTGATGAGGCTCCGCCCGTTCGTGATGAGCGAGAATGCCTCTACACTACTCAGCCGTGTGAGCACGTCGAGCAAGCCCAGTCATTAATTCCTGATTGCTGTACCATAAAGTTCTTCGCGTTGCGGTGCCAGCAGTAGTAATAACACGCGCACGCGCCCCATCCTCTAACTCACAGAGTGCGGTGCGCGGTCAGCGGTGTTTGTTTTATAATTGTATCTTCACCGATTGGGTGCAGGCACGTCTGTACGTTGACGCACGTCTCTTGTCGTTCGCCTCGTCGTGCGGTGAAGTACAGACTTCGACACCGCCTGTGCGCTAAATCATCCGCGAACAGGAGCAACAAAAATGAATGGCAACACGATCCGCCCGATTGACGCACAAGTCCGCATCGGTCACGTCCACCTCAAGGTGGCCGACCTCGAACGCGCGCTCCGCTTCTACTGCGGCGTGCTCGGCTTCGAGTTGACACAACGCTACGGCAGCCAGGCCGCGTTCATCGCGGCGGGCGGCTATCATCATCACATCGGGCTGAATACGTGGGAGAGCTTGGGCGGGCAGCCTCCGCCGGCGGGCACGACGGGGCTGTATCACCTCGCGATTTTGTACCCGACGCGAGCCGCACTCGCCGACGCATTGCGGAGGTTGATTGACGCGGGTATCCCGCTCGACGGCGCGAGCGACCACGGCGTTAGCGAAGCACTGTATTTACGCGACCCGGACGAGAACGGCGTCGAGTTATACTGCGACCGTCCGCCGGAAGAGTGGGCGCGTGATTCACAAAGGGGACTCGCGATGTACAGCAGACGGCTCGACCTGCCGAGTCTGCTCGCCGAACTCCCGTCGGAGACCGTCGGCACTCCACCACGCTACGGCGAAGGGCCACCGGACTTAGCATAGACATGGTATAAGCTTGGCATAGCCTTGGGCGTCGGTTCTCATATCCACACGTCAGATTGGAGTTTGAAATGGCACACGGAAAAATCTACCGCGACATCACGTGGACGGTCGGCAACACGCCGCTCATCTACCTCAACCGACTAACGGCTGACTTGCACGCGCGCATCGCCGTCAAGCACGAAGGCTTCAATCCGTACAACTCCGTCAAAGATCGCATCGGCGTCGCGATGATTGACGACGCGGTTGAACATGGAAGACTCAAGCCCAGCATGATTATCGTCGAGCCGACGAGCGGCAACACCGGCATCGGCCTGGCTTATGTCGCGGCGGCGCGCGGGTTCAGGTGCATCTTTACGATGCCCGACACGATGACCGTCGAGCGGAGAAACATGCTGCGTGCGCTCGGCTGCAAGGTCGTGTTGACGGAGGGCGCGAAGGGAATGAAGGGCGCCATCGCACGCGCCGAAGAGATCGCCGCGCGTTTGGGCGAACGAGCGTGGATGCCGCGACAGTTCGATAACCCGGCGAACCCGGCGATTCATTACCGCACGACCGGGCCGGAAATCTGGGCGGATTCGGAGGGGCAAATCGATGTCTTCGTTTCCGGCGTCGGCACGGGCGGCACAGTCTCCGGTGCCGGGAAATACCTTCGCGAACAGAAGCCCGGTATTCACATCGTCGCGGTCGAACCGGCGGAGAGTCCCGTGCTGTCGGGCGGCGGGCCGGGGCCACACAAGCAGCAGGGCATTGGCCCCGGCTTCATCCCGAAGAACCTCGACACGGAGATTTACAACGAAGTCATCCGCGTCACAAACGACGACGCCATCAACACCGCGAGAAGACTCGCGCGTGAAGAGGGCATCTTCTCTGGCATCTCGACCGGCTCGATCACCTGGGCGGCGTTGCAACTCGCCGCGCGCGAAGAGAACCGTGGCAAACTGATTGTGTCCATCGTGTGCGACTTCGGCGAGCGCTACTTGTCGCACCCCGTCTTTATCGAAATGGAAGACGCCGACTACTCGGACGTGGAAGCGGCGTTGGCGAGTGAGGAAGGAGCCTAAGCCTCAACAGGAGCCTAATAATAGAGACTTACGAGAATGAGGCATGAGTCTTCCAGAGCTACGGAGTGGCGGCATAGTAGTAGCCCACGGCGTGAGCTATTAGTATCTACACAAGTACAGAGACAGCAAAGGCACTTGCTTTAGCTCCGAAGGAGCGGCATTCAATAGCCCGACGCCCCGCGCCGCGTGACGCCAAAAGTTTTCAGGCGTCAGGATTGAACAAGAGCCATCAAACAAGTTTTCAGTTTCCAGTTTTGAGCTGAAAACCGAAAACTGAAAACTGTTTACATGTGCCTTCCTACTATTTTCTTTTCTTCTTCTAGGTTTCGGAATAAACGAGGGCAAAAGCGGTGACAGCAATCACAAGACATAACGGAGAAAATAGCCACGTATCCCAGTGAGCAAATGGGGTGTCGCTTGCTTGCTTGAAGAATCCGAACAACTTGAAGTCTCCAACCGCCCTGAGAAAAAATATCAAGGCAATGCCCCAAGTGCCCCACCGGAAAATCCATTTTGGAATCGCTTCTCCGAGCAGACCGAGTTGCCCCAGTATGGTAAACATCGCAAGAAGCAGTGCGGTTGCGACCAGAATCGTTCCGAGAGGTGACGGATTGAAGGCTCGCTCCCCGCCGACGATAGGCACGGTTACCTCGTTTGCCAAACGTCCTCCCAATGCCCAGTAAATATGAAGCAGACTCAGCGCGGCGAATACTGCGGCGAGTAAAATACCTGATGTATTCCTCATCTCACCTCTCTGTGGAACCTCAGTTGCGACCAGTAGAAGCCGAATGATGGGATTCACCTGCCACCCGCTCGTAGAAAGGGCTGCTTGATTTTACGAGTGTCCGATGACCTCGTTTAAATAGGCTCTGAGCCCATCCAGCGAAGTTTCCTGAGAGATAAATCCAATGTAGTTGTCCGGTCTCAACAGCGCATTAAAAGGTTTGCTCGCGCCGAAAACCTCTGCCACGTGCGGGTAAAGAGGAACGACGTGATAATCAATAAGATGCGCGTATTCACTTTCAACTTCGTCTCTGGTCGCTTGGTAATCGCTTCGTCCATCTGAGAAAGTCAGGAGATGGAACTTAGGCTCACGCAACTTGTCGTAGATACTTTTGCCATCAACCAAGAAATAAGGCATTCGGTCTCCGGCTTTAACATCAAATTCTCCGTCGCCGCCGTGATCGCTGAGAAACCCATCACGGTAAGTAATGCCGATTTGCGAAATCAAAGGGAAGAACCTAGCTTTGACGACATCAAAGCTGAGAATGAATTTCGCCATTGGTGGGAACACAGTCGTCCGAATCAGATTCAACAACCAATCCGAACCGGCGGCGAGATTGAACATGCTGTCGGTCGTCCCCGCAAGCCTTTCGGCGTTCGGGAGACGCTCTTCGTTGTAAGTCTCCAGAATCTGTTCATCTGCGTCACCTTTGAGAACGAGAGCGATTTTCCACGCTAGATTGTAGGCGTCCTGAATCCCTGTGTTCATGCCTTGTCCGCCTGCCGGAGTGTGGATGTGCGCCGAATCTCCGGCGAGAAAACATCTGCCTTCGGAAAATTTATTGACGTGGCGCGTGTGAACTTTGTAAGTCGAAAACCAGTTGACGCGTGAGATTTCGAGCGCGATTTCCGCTTCCTCTTTAATGCGCCCTTCGATTTCTTCATACAAAATCTCGCCTTCGTCTTTGTCAAAGCCTTCAGGAAAAGCACCGACGATGCGGTAACGATTCTCGCCCTTCATCGGGAAGAAGGCGACGACCGCATTTCGCGCCAGACAAACGTGCAGCGCGTCGTGGCTATACTTCCAATCAATCTGCACATCGGCAACGTAAAACAGACGCTCAAAGGTGCTGCCCTCAAAGGAGAGACCGAGCGCGTGTCTGACCATGCTTTTAGGTCCGTCGCAGCCGACGAGGTACTTGGCTTCAATAACCTGAGACGCGCCCGTAGCGTTTTTAATCAGCGCCGTGACGCCCGTTTCTGTTTGCGAGAAACTTTCGAGTTCCGTGTGCCAGAGAACTTCCTTGCCATGACTTTGTAAGTATTCATAGAGCAATCGTTCGTTCTCGCTTTGTTCCAGCACGAGCATGTACGGGTAAGAACTTAGACCCTCGCCGATGTTCGATAAATCAACCTCGCCGAGTACCACGCCACCTTCGAGCATTCGGACTTTCCCGGTAATCGCGCCCTGCGTTGTCGCTCTCTCTGCCAGACCGAGTTGCTCGTAAATCTCAAGCGTGCGGGCGTGAACGCCGAGGGCTTTGGAAAAAGGTGTGACGCCTTCGTTCTTCTCGATGATGACGAAATCAACTCCGTACCTGATGAATTGACAGGCTAAAGAGAGTCCAGTCGGACCCGCCCCGACAATTACTATATCTGTATTGATTGTCTCCATGAGTTCGCTCCTAGCCGAATTAACACACATTTGGTCTGTAAGCGAAGTGCCGAACGCCGCGGATAAGCAACTGCCTGAAAGCGAAGCTGTAAGGCAGTCAGTTTCAACTGCGGCGCCGTTTCCTGAGTTGCGCGACCATCAATCCGGCACAGGCGGCGAGCGTCGCACCCACTATTACTTTCGCAACGGGGTCGGGGACGGGCGGCGGCAACGCGACGACTCCGTTTTCATCAGTCCGCGCGGGTTGGCGAACGTACCTGCCGTGCGCGGGCGGCGCAAAAGTCTGCGCGAATCGTTCGAGTCGGTCGGCGGCGTGATCTGTGATCGGC
>JACDEG010000540.1 GCA_013816505.1 Pyrinomonadaceae bacterium
CTCCCACTGCGGTTCCACCTGTAGCATATCGGCGAGCGTGCCGACGGAGTGAAAATCTTTCGGCGCGTCTTCGTCTCCGCCCGCGTCGACCGAGAAAATCCGCTGCACAGCCTGCGAATAGAGCGCGTGCTGGGCGTCGAGTTCCGTCAGCGTGTCGAGCCGGTGGCGGACGCGCGCCGCTTCGTCGCGTACCCGCGCATGCTCTGCCGCGGACACGGCGACGACAGCGCGCGCGGCGGCTACGCTTTGCGCCGACTGGTCGCGTTCGGCGACGTGCGCGTCGAGGCGGGAACGGGCTTCATTAATCTCCGCCCGGAGCTTTTCGGCTTCGACTTCCGCGGCTTGGTGGGCGGCGGCGGCACGCTCACCCTCGCGCTCAAGCCCCTCTGACTGCGCCGCCAGGCGCTCAAGCGCGGCCTCCAACTGTCGCCCGATCTCCATCAACCGTTCGGCGACGGCGGTATGCGTCAACAGTCCGGCGCGGGCCTGTTCGATCATGCCCTCGGCATCGAGAACTTCGGCGACGCGCCCGGCGTAAGCGGCCTCAGCCGCTTCGAGCAGACGCGCCATCGCGTCGCTCGCCTCGCGCACCTGCGCCTCGGTTTCATGCAGCCCCGCGCGCTCCGTTTCGACCTCGGCGAGCCGCGCGCGCAGCCTCTGCATCTCGTCACCCACGTTCGCCACGCGCCGCGCCAGCGAGTCCGACTGAGCTTCCTGATAAGCCCGTTCGCGCTCGCGGCGGTCGCGTTGCAGCGCCGACTCGGCAACCGACTCGCGCGCCACGGCCAACTTCTCTTCACGCGCCCGCGCTTCAGCGGTGGCGCGCCGCGCTTCATCTTCGCTGACCCCGACTTCGTCGGCGACAACGCGCTCCGCCTCGACTGTCTCTTCGAGCTGCGTCCGCAACTTGCCCAGCAACTCGGTCAGCATCCGTTCGTCGGCGACATACACGCCGCGCAACGACTCACGGAGTTCGTCGCGGAGTTGACCGTAACGCTTGGCCTTCGCGGCTTGACGGCGCAGGCTTCCAGTCTGCCGCTCGATTTCTGAGACGATATCGGAGATGCGGTGAAGGTTGGCACGCGCCGCTTCGAGGCGTGATTCAGCGGCGCGTTGGCGGACGCGGAATTTGGTGATGCCCGCCGCTTCTTCAACCAGCGTGCGACGATCCATCGGCTTCGCGGACAGTATCTGCCCGATGCGTCCCTGTTCGATGATGGCGTAGTGCGCTCCGGCCAAACCGGTTCCCGAAAACAAATCCTGAATGTCCCGCAGGCGGCAGGCGCGTCCGTTCAAAAGGTATTCGCTCTCGCCCGAACGGTACAGGCGGCGTGTGACTGAGACGGACTCGCCCGGCGCAAACTCCAGCGCCAAACGTCGCGGACGCCAGTGTCGCTTGTGACGCGTTTTCGTGGCGGACGAAGCGGCATCAACGTTTCCAGAGAGGACGGCTTCTTCATCAACCGGCGACGCGGTGTCGATTGTTATTGACTGACTGACGGCTTCTTCATTAATGGGTGCCGCATCGGACTCCGACGCCATTACGCCGCCGATTGTTTCAGGCGCGAATTTTTCTTCAACCGCTTCCGACTGCTCGTCGATACCTTCGAGCGCCGAATCGATGTCGTCGACATCCTGCTCATCAGGGAACGACTCGTCTCGTACCATGTGCAACACGACTTCGGCCATCCCGCTCGGCGCGCGGTCGCGCGACCCTTGGAAGATGACGTCCTGCATATCCCCGCCGCGAAGCTGCTTCACACGCTGCTCGCCCAGCACCCACGCAATCGCATCCGCGACGTTGCTGTTGTGGACGATGATGTTTCCGGCGACGAAGTTATGCGTGCCGGCAATGGACAAATCATAAACCCAATCATCAGGCGGCGGCACTTGATCGATGCTCACGATCTCGTCCCAGTAAACGTCGGAAGTCGCAAGCATAGACAAGCGGCTCAGAAGCGTGCGCGCCTGTTCAGGCTGTGCGCCGAGGCGCTCGATCTGATCCACGACTTCGAGCAATCCGCCCCGGCTGGCCTCACATCGTTGTTCGACATAGGCGGCGAGTTTGGGACACTGGTTCCGATTGGCTTTGAGGTTGACCTTCGCTTTGGTAACGGCTTCTTTAACAAGCTGCGTCGCGCCCGGAATGAGGTCGTGATTAGGATTCGATGCAGGAGCCAATCGCCGTAGCACTTCGAGCCCAGACCGCTTGTCGCCGACGAACGAGAGGCATTCAGCGACGCGCCGTAACTGCTCGGTGCCGTATATGTAAACTGAATAATACGTCCGGCGGCGCCTGGCGACAGTGTTACTCGCGTATTTTTCTTTCGCGCGTAACACGGCAAACACGCCGCGCCGCAGCAATAACGCGACGACCTGCTTGGCAAGTTTCCGGCTCGCAGAAACATACTCGATATACGCATGCACCGGTTTGCCATCAGCCGCCGGTCGCGCGCAGATATGCGCGTCGCCCTCAAACAATCCTGACAAAAATGCCCACTGCGTTTCGGCCTCGGCAAGGAAAACCTGCGGCGGCACCTCTTTGTCTGCCGAGCGTGAGCCGATTGAGAAATTGAACAGCCGATCCAACGCGACGCCTAACGTGCGTGAGTAGATCAAGCCATCTTCGGCCAGCGGCTTATATTGCTGCCGATGCACTTTCACATCGAACAGCGTGCTTGCCAGTCTTTCAAACTCATCATTAATCGCCCGGTCGGAGTTGACGAACCGGATTTGATTCGCATTTGTGCTTCGTCCCTCAGCGATCAGTAAACCGCAGAAGCGAGCTAAATCTGAGGTGAAGTGAGTCGGCAGGCGCAATGCTGCCGCAGAGCCGTGAGACTTGAAACGCCCGTCGAGTGGTGGCTGTTGCGGCGTAACTTCGGAGAGCTTAGTAAGCGCGGCCGTGCCGATGCTCTGACCATCACGCAGGCCTTTGAACTGCGTTTGTGACACACCGGCGATACGCGCCCATTCTGCGTAAGTGCCAAATTCGGGACGCGCTTCATTCGCCCATCGCCGTAATGATGCTGAGAATGGAACATAGACTCGATCATCACCCGCGAATCTTTTGAGCACGTCGAAAGCCGGCAGTTTAGTTTCCCCCCCCGTCATCGGGAGCCGGCGCGGAAGCGCCAATCGCACTCCCACTTTCAACTCTTCTGCCTTGAGCGCACGCAAGCGCCCCTGCTCTAGTGTGAACAACGGATGATACGGCGTCGCTTTCACTTCCCGCCCGGAGCGGGTCCGAACACGCAACAGATACGGGGTCGCCCGTCGCTTAACGAAAGCGGCGACCGGGCGAGGCTCAAGGCGTAGTGTCGCAGGGTTCAGCGAGAGAATTTCGCAATCGTGTGGATTCTCGCGTGTCAGAGTTCCGTCGTCGAGAGTTTCCACAGCGCGCGAATCTTGTAAAGCAGACTCGACAAGCTCGCGGATCGGGACGTCGCGCCCGTCGGCAAGCGTCACGAGCGTGTCTCCACTGACACACTTGCCGCATCCGTTTGGACCGACGACGGCAGTGATTCCCTCACCTGTGAAGACGAGTTCCGTATAGTCTGCGAAAGATTTGAAGCCGGTGATTTCTAAACGTTGAAGTCTGAACATTCTTACTATTCCAATTGGGCGGCCCGTAGGACGTGCGAGCATGGAAGCACAGCCCCTAGAGCACGGTACGGGAGAGGCACACTATATGTTGGAGACGAAGGCGGTGTCAAACTAAAACTTGAAGTGAAACATGGTTACTGGTGCGGCGTGTGGAGTTAAGGATTTGGCGGCCGATGCCTTGTCAGACGCGAATGATTGCGCTTACTCCACTGCCTTTCGGGAATGGGTGAGTCTCTCTTTACCTGAGTGCGATAAAGTGTGATTATCCGGGTCTGGATAATCCGCCCGAAAGCGTGATTATCCGTAACGCGGGGTGGATAATGCCTAAGTTAGCTTGCTTACTTCATACAAACATATGAGTTTAAATGCAGCATTAACATTGTTCCTTGAAGAATACCCCAAGGCGATAGCTCAACCATTTGTGGGAAACACAGTTGCTGAGTTCATCCGGCAAGATGTCCCTGATGTTATAAAAGCTATCACTGGAAACAATGACAGATATATCGTTCAAGGTAGCCCAGGACAAGGTAACTGGGCCCGTGTTCCTTGGGCGGCAGTCTATGACCGCTTCATTACTGATACCGTGCAGGATGGTTACTACCTTGTATATCTTATGTGAATCAGGGGTTGAAAGCTAACAGATAGAAAGCAAAAGTCAGCTTTCCGAAACAGTGGATCATCAAGCCCTCGGTTGAACGCACCGTGC
>JACDEG010000541.1 GCA_013816505.1 Pyrinomonadaceae bacterium
CAATAACTCAAAAGTGACAGGTAAATAGTGACGGGTGACAGGAGAAGCAGATGTCGCGCGGCGCAAATCAACGCGCCGCGCCGGAAAGTTCGACCCGCGGCGCCGTTTGTGGTCGCAGGCGCAGGCGCCAGGAGTCGGCGCCAATCCACGGCGGCACATCTGTTTCCTGTCACTTGTCACCTGTCACCTGTCACTTTTGAGTAATAAAGACACATGCACATCTACGACATCAGCGTCCATATCACACCCGGAGAGACGCCGGTCTACGCGGGCGACCCCGCGATTATCATCGAATCGGCGCTGGCGCGGGCGCGCGGCGACGCGGCCAACGTCTCGACGCTTCACTTCGGCGCGCACACCGGCACGCACATTGACGCGCCGGCGCACTTCATCGACGGCGGGCCGGAAATCTGGACGATACCAATTGATAGACTGATCGGCCCGACGCGCGTGGTCGAACTCGCTGACGACGTGCGCGCGATTGACGCTGCACACGTTTCAGCACATGACTTCGGCGGATTCACACGAGTGCTTTTCAAAACGCGCAACTCCGCTTTTTGGGATAGCCCGCGCAGCGTCTTTCGTGAAGACTTTACTTACATCGCACCCGACGGTGCGCGGGCACTCGTCGACGCCGGAGTCGAGTTGGTCGGCATCGACTATCTGTCGGTCGAGCAGTTCGGCTCAATTGATTTTCAAACGCACGTCACGCTGCTTTCACGCGGCGTCGTGATCGTCGAAGGACTCGATCTGCGCGAAGTGCCGGCGGGCGCGTACGAGTTGATTTGCCTGCCGCTCAAGCTCGGCGGCGGACACGGCGACGGGGCGCCAGCGCGCGCGATTCTGCGTGAGATGGCCGAAGGAACCGCCACCCAAGTAAACACTTTTCAGTTTTGAGTTTTCGGTTTTGAGCTGAAAACCCAAAACTGAAAACTGTTCGAGGGCTTTTGCTTAGGTACTTATGACGAATCACACCTCAACTGTTTTCGCGTCCGAGAGCGAGGCGGCGACGCGAGCGCTTCGCCGAGTGGCCTTTGCCGCGGAGCGCGCACGGCTGGCGCAACACACGATCCCGAACTTGATTGATCTTCTTTCGAGTGCCGACCTGCGCACGCGCTTCATCGCCGAGATGTGTCTGCGCGACGCGACCGATACCTGACTCAGCTTTCAGCCTGCGGCTCCGCAGGCCGAACGCGAGCGGGCGATTGAGGAATGGCGGCGGTGGTGCAACGAGCACCGGACGACCGGCAGAAAGCGATGGAGAATGTGACCAAGCAGCACGAACAGACACAATCAACGCCGACCGACAAGCGCGACGGCAGCAACGCCAAGTCCGCACACATCCCGGCGGAGGTCGACACGCCGGGCTATCGCGAGCGCGTCTACGAAATCGTCCGTCGCATTCCGACAGGGCGCGTGATGACGTACGGGCAGATTGCGGAGATTTTGGGCGAAGGCTACACGCCGCGCACCGTCGGCTTCGTGATGCACGCCGCGAACGAGGACGACCCGTGGCATCGCGTCATCAACGCGCAGGGCGGGTGCTCGACGGAGCGCATCGTTCTACCCGCCGACAAACAGCAGCGGATGCTTGAAGCCGAAGGGGTGCGGTTCGACGCGCGCCCCCGCTGCGACCTCAATATCTATCGGTGGAGTCCGGACATGGACGAAGACGCCGGCCTCGAACAGAAGACGCCGGGCGAAGTGCAGCCGAGCCTGTTCACCGACTGAAAATCCCCCGCCCGAACGGAGTGAGCGATGACTAATGAACCGCTGCAAAATCGCGTGCCTTACGCAGTGAGCGCGCCGCGCTACTCGGTTTCGCCGCACATGGTGACGACGGCCTTCGAGTTGCCGGGCTTCCGCGTTGCGCGCAGCCTCGGCGTGGTGCGCGGCATCGTCGTCCGCTCGCGCAACCTGTTCGTCAACATTGGCGCAATCTTCAATTCGATGGTCGGCGGCAACATCACCGCCTGGACGCGCCTCTGCGAACAGACCCGCTCCGAAGCCTTTGACATCATGGTCCAACACGCTACCGAACTCGGCGCCAACGCCATCATCGGCGCACGCTATGACGCGACCGAGATTGCGAGCGGCGCGACCGAGGTGCTCGCCTACGGAACGGCGGTCGTCGTCGATCCAGCGGAAGGCACGAGTCTCTACAACTCGTGACTGACACTCAACTCACCATCGACGAGACGGCCCGCCTGCGCGAAGCCTTTGCGCGGGTTCCATTCGCGTCTCTGCTCGGCATCAGAATCCATAGCCTCGAACGCGGCGCAGCGACGATGCTGTTCGACGTGCGACCGGAATTGACGCGGATGGAGGGCATCCTGCACGGCGGCGCGCTCGCCTCGTTGATTGATACGGCGGCGGCCTTCGCCGTCCTCTCGCTGCTCGCGCCCGATGAACAGACGGTCACGGTCGATCTGACGTTTCACTACCTGCGCCCCGTCACCGCCGGGCAAGTGGCGGCACGCGCTCGCGTCGTACGCGCCGGACGGCGGCTGGTCAACGTCGCCGTCGAAGCAACTGATTCCGACCACCGGCTGGTCGCTTCCGCGATGCTGATCTACGCCAAATCCGCGACGGCGATTCAGGCGTCTAATAAGAGTTAGACCTCTTTTGGTCGCGGTTGCCTCAGTTTTTGAAACAGAAAATCTGAATTTGACAGACTATATCAATCTAAGGAGACAACAAGAGTGAGAGAGCTTGATTTTGATTATGGCGACAAAACTATCCAAGAGTTCGTTCTACTATTCAAGAATGGACAACTCAATCTAGAGCCGGGATTCCAACGTGACTCGGTTTGGATAACGAGTGATCGGAAAAAACTGATCGGGTCTATTTTCCAAAACTACCCAATCCCATCGGTGTTTTTGTACAAGCGGAACAATCGCGGCAAGTTAGCATATGACCTAATAGACGGCAAACAACGCCTTGAATCGGTCCTAATGTTTCAAGGTTTGGGGCGATTCCGAGGAATGCGTTTTCCCGTTAAGACAAGGATGGACGCAAAAGACGGCATTGAAGAATGGGACTGGCAGAGAGTTCAACGAAAAGGCCACGAACATCGAATGATGGCGTATAAGTTCCAGACTGTTGAAGTCTCAGGCGACCTATCCGATATTATTGATTTATTTGTCAGAATTAACTCCACTGGCAAGCGACTCGCAGGCGCAGAGAAACGACATGCTCGATACTTTCACAGCGATTTCTTGAAGCAGGCAGGGAGGCTGGCGGAAGCGCGAAGAAAATACTTCTTAGAGAATCGCATCCTTTCAAGTGGGCAGATGAGTCGTATGAAGCATGTGGAATTGATTTGCGAGTTAATGGCTTCAATTCACTCTAGCGGACTTATCAACAAGAAAACTGCTTTAGACAACATTATTGGTGGGAAAAGCGTTGATGCGAGGTCGCTCGGCAGGTGTATACGGGATTGGACTTATACGCTCAATACTTTTAAGCGTATGTTTCCTGATTTGCGAACAACCCGCTTTCGGAACTCTGTGGATTTCTATTCACTGTTTATGCTGGTATGGGAAATGCACAATACCGGGTTTATCCTGAACAATCCAAGTCGAAATCGGCAAGCACAAAAGCTGTTGATCTGGCTATCGAACGGAGTTGATATTGTTCGGCAGCAGGCCCGAAAAGTTGAGGGTGCTAGGGTGTAATTAAAAGTGGGACTTAGGCATAATAAATCTTCTTTCCATCCACCATCCCATTTTAAGGAGACCCCTAGATGCAAGACCTCCATGACTTAGAAAGCATCCGCCCAGAGACCCTGGTTGCGCGACTCGAAAAGCATCCCCATGTGCAAGCCCGCATCGGAGCGTTGTTGGATGTGGTCGAGAACTCTTCAGGTGATGTCGCCAAAGCGGATGAGGCTGAACAGCGCGTCGCTGAAGAATTGCGACAGCTGGGACACGAAGCTCTCCAAGCCTGGGCCGAGCGCAAGCTCTCGCGGGTCGAAGCCGCCTCTGAGCAACGCTCAGATTTATCCCGCAAGGAAAAAAAAGGCTCTACTGGTACACCCGCTTCGGCACGATTGCAGTAGCCGAACAGACTTACCGCGGTGGAGGTGGCGGCATGGTGGTGCGTCCGTTTGCCGCTTCGGCCGGTGTCAGTTGTCGCTCCTACTCGCATGGGCTGCAACGGGTAATGACGGATTTCGGTGCCGACGACTCCTTTGGTGACGCGGTGCAGAAAGTCAAGGAACATTATGGGATCGAAGTGCCGCAAGCGGCGGTGCGCGTGATTACCCAACAGCATGCCGAGGCCCTGCACGCCGCGCAGCAGTTAGCCGATC
>JACDEG010000542.1 GCA_013816505.1 Pyrinomonadaceae bacterium
CATGATGATGCCGCCGTCAGCGCGGATGCTCTCTTTGCCGCGACTGAACTCGCCGGACTCCATGTATCCCTTCATTATGTTGACGCCGTCCTTCTGATCGAAGGAGACACCGGAGACTTCATCAAAACATATCACGTCGTACTGACAGACAAGCCCGCGTTGCCCTGAAGCCATGTTGACGAACATCCGCGCGACCGTTGTTTTACCGCCGGAGACGAGGTGTGCGTAAGGCGAGACTTGTTGGAACAGATGGCTTTTACCCGTGCCGCGCGGTCCGAGTTCGGTGGCGTTGTAATTGCGCTCGACGAACGGAACCATGCGTAGCAGCACGACATCCTGCGCCCGTTGAGAAAGTGTTTCCGGTTCGAGGCCGATGCTGCGAATCAGAAACTTCTTCCAATCTTCTGTGGTGAAAAGCGCCCGCCCGCGGGCGAGCGACGCCAGCACGTCGCGCTTTGAGAGTTGAATAGCACGCAAGGTTTCAATGCCGAAAGGACGACCGCTGTTTTCCTGCGCGATGATCGCGTCGTAGAGCAAATCAACTTCGGCGTAGAAGCCGCCGGTCAGAATACGGTCATGCTCCTGCACGAGTTGCGGATTGATGCGCACGTCGCGCAGACGCAAGCTCGGCAGTTCGGCAAGGTAGGAATCAGATTTCGCGTCGAGGCGGGCGGTGATTAAATCAATAATTTTGACGCTTCCCTGTTCCCGCGCGCGAGACTTGAACAGCTCCTCGGTTCCGGCGCGCACGGCGCGGTCAGAGAGTTGACGCTGGACAATCTGCAAGCCCTCTTGAATTTCCTCTTCATCAACGCTCGCGCAGTAGCGCCCCAGGAGAAACTCGACAACGTAGGTCGGCACTGGATACTGCGTCTTGAAGCGACGCACAAGGTCTTTGCGCACGATGAAGCCGTCGAAGGCTTGTGCAGCTAATTGATCAATCGCGTCCAGTTCCATTGGAGTTACCTCATTCACCGACGGTCGTCGCCTGCTTCGCAATCACTACATCACCTTCGCCAATAAGGACGACAATCGCGGCGGTTCCTTCGAGGCTGTCGTCTTCTACGACCAGCGACGTAGGCTTATCAATGCTTGCTTCCTTCGGGGCGGCGATGGAGGTGGAAGCGTCAGCCGCTTTTGTGCGAAGACCCACGCGCAGATTTTTCGTCTCACCTGCGACGCGCACGCGACAGCGCAAGCCGACCCATTCGAAGCCTGTAATGGTTGCTTGCGGTGCGATTGCTCTATCGCTCGTGACAGTGAACTCGATGGCGACGCACTCTTGCAAGCTCAAACCGCCGTGCGCGTATTCGAGACCGTTCTTGAATACGCTGATGCCGGGCGCGACGGCAATGCGGACATCCGCGCTCCAATGCCACGGCACGATCTGCGTCTCGACCATGGAAGTCACTTTGAGCGCGGCGCAGCGCCCCCAGCGCGTCTCAGCGAGAAAGTGGGGCATCTCAGTTTTGGGTAAGCTTCCCGGCATCAGCAGCCAACCGTGATCGGTGACGATACGTATCTTCTGCCAGCCGGCGGCGATGAGCGCGGCGAGGCGTTCGATCATTTCATCAATCACTTCGCCGACGCGACGTGCCAGCTTCCAGCCCTGTTCGTGCCCATAAGAATCAAGATCGCCGATTTCCGTCCACGCCGCGCCGGTCGCGTCGCCCGTTTCATTGTTCGCTAAAATTTGGAAACCGCGCTCCTGCATCAGTGCGCGGAAACGATATGTTGTGAGCAGGTCGTTTGTTCCGGCGACGAGCGGGCGAAACTCTTCGCCTTCTGTAGAAGCGGTTAAAGCGTCCGCGATGGGCGACACAGCAGGCTTCGCGGTTGGCGTGACCGAAGGCAACGCGACCCACTGCCAACGCTCTGAGATTTTCCAGCCACGGGAGGTCATCGCGGATTTGAATTTTTGCCCGGTGTCGTAGCGTAAGCCATCGGCGAAGAGGATGACGCAGCCCGCTTCGGGTTTCTCCGCTGTCGCTGAACACGTTTGGCTGGTGGGCAGCGGATGCGTTTTGACGAGGGATTGAAAGCGCAGCGCGGATTGTTCAAGCCACGGCAGATAGACGGCGCGTAGTGCGCAATGAACAGCTTCAACATCCTCCACGCTCCTGACCGCCGATAAGCAATCAAGCGTGGCTTCGTCGGCACGCCAGCCCGTCGCCGTGTAGCTGTTTGCCATTTCGTTTGGCGTCGAGCCGCTGACAGGTTGGCGCGAAGTTTCAGCGAGTGTCGAGAGGAAACGCAACGCGAGCGCGAGCGGTGCTGCACCGAGTTCTGCCCAGACCCACGCGCGGCGTTCGTCATGCTGCGCTTCCAGTTCGATGATGCGCCGTGCGGCTGCGGCGGGCGTGAGTGTGCTCAATGCGCGGAGGGCATCGCGCAGTTCAGTCTCCAACGCTTCGTTGTCTTGGGGGAATCGTGCGTTCGATTTGTTAGTAACGAAGAGTCCACCGGGAGCAGTCGCAGACTTCGGGTTGGCGCGGCGCAGCAGGGCGGGAAGTTTCGGGTAACGACGGGGCGCTTCCGCGAAGCGCGTCCACACGTCGCGCCAAGCGCCTTCACCCAACCCAAGTCGTTCGGCTCCGACGAGTTCGCCATCTGTCTGTGGATCGAAGGCATAGGTCTGGCGGCAGACGGCGCGGAAGGCTTCCCACGTTCCGCTTTCCATGCGGCTGCGAGCGGCTGCCGGGTCGTCAAGCCACGTCAACAGGTCGCGCGCCGGGTCGGGTGCGAGTAAGAGATTAAAGTCGGCGGCTTCGACTCGACCTTATCCATTTTTAAGCTAGCCAAAATCTCAAACATGGGCGTTTTTTGCAGTTTTTACTAATTTAGCGATGTCTGCATCTGAAGTAAACTTAACCTAATTCAATTTGTTATCAATAGATAGACATCACACGGTTGGCGAGCCCAATATATTGATGCCTCTAGAATTCAAAATGGATAAAGTCGAGTTCGAGTCGTTTGCCGCTTAGAGAGGTGATGGGTGTTTCGGCGAAGCGCGTGAGTGCGCGGCGCATCGCTTCACTCGTCGCCGCGTCGCGCGCCACATCGAGCGCGAGTCCGCCATCGTTTGAACCGAGGAATGCGAGCAGCGTCCAATCTTTGCCGTTAACTTGCGTCCAGTACGTGCCGCGATATTGCAGTTCGGCGAGCGGTTGCAAAGAGCGCGGACATTCTTCGACAGCGCGCAGATCGGCGCGGCTCGTACCCGGCAGGTAAAGAATCGGTGTGGTGTCTTCAGCCCAATCAGCTTCGGGCAGCGTGCGCGCGATCATGCACTTGAGCCAAATCGCCGGCCCCGTGCGTGTCGCCGGTTCGTAGTCGCCGAGCGTCAATAATTGCGGCAAGTGTTCGCGTAAAAGCGGCAGGAGCGTCTCCCACTGCCGCTCTTTGTCCGTCCAGAGAATCGCAGCGGGCGCGACCTGATCGTTGCGGTTGTAGACGCCCGCCGCTTGCAACGAAGCGAGGATGGCATCGAGCACAATCTGATTCTGCGTCGGCATATCAAGTTGGCAGTCATTGAGCGGCAGGCTGATGTATGCGTAGCCATTCTTGAAAGGCAATGACAGTGCGTTTATGTCCTTCAGTTATTCTTTGTTCCACAAAGCTCGTCAGCGTTTCGGCAGATAGGAACGGCAGCGCGATGCTGTTCGGGCGTTCCGCGTAGCTACCACGGCCGAGTTCGTAAATATGCAACTGCGCTCCGGTCCAAATCCAGAGTTCGGGAACGCCGAGCCTGGCATAAATGCCGAGCTTCCGCTTTGAAGGACTGGTGATGTCAACTTCAACGACGAGGTCAGGCGGCGGGTCGGTGCTGAGGTCAATGTCGTCTTTGCCAATCAGCACATCCGCATGCTGGATGTAAAAGCAGGTATCCGGTTCGGCCCCGCGTAAAAGGTCGGGGCGTTTGAAGGTGGTTGAGCCGGCGGGTTCGCAGTTAATGCCCGCTTGCAGCGTGGCAAACTCGACGATGCTGCGCAGTATGTCTTTGTGTCTTTCGTGTTTGAGGAGTGGAGCCATCAGTTCGAGCGTTCCTTCCGCGTAGGAAATGCGTACTGCGTTCTTCGAGTCGAGTTCGTTGAGCAGTTCTTCATAGTCGTTCCAACTGACGTGATGCATCTCGCGTCGTTCGCCGGGTTCAAGCGCGGCGATGAGATCGAGTGCGGCATGGACGTTCGGCGATACTTCGGTCTTGGTGCTCATAAAGTCTTCACTTCTCCCATCTGTTTTTCCCTCAGCTTTGCTTCGCGAGAGTGGTACGTGCTGCTTGCTTCTCCGCAACG
>JACDEG010000095.1 GCA_013816505.1 Pyrinomonadaceae bacterium
TCAACTTCCGGCAAACAGTGCTTGACGCCAAGCATTGGAAGCGATCTTGAAATTACTGACTGGTCACCAACGGCAGCTCCAACTTGTTGCTTGAGAGTAGCTTTCATATGGGACAGGACTGAGTTGAAGTCTCCGGTAACTATCAAGCCTTTGCTGAGCAGAGAAGAATAAATCATCCACTGTATTGATTTAGCAGGTCAGTTCGCTTGATCGCCACCTGCGGCGGGTCGGCGTAATCGTTCCATAGTCGGTCTATCTCAATTTTGTTCGGCGCGCCGTCGTGGACGATGAAGCGGTAGCGCGAGACGTGCGGGCGATTGGGCGCAATCTCCCACCGAGGGCGCACACCGTTTACCAGTTTGGCGGCGCGCCGACCGGGTACTGTTCTAAATCAAAGACTGAGCCGGTGATGCACTCGCTCTCGTCGCTTGCAAAATAGAGCGCGGCGTGTGCGATGTCGCGCGGCACCAGCAGCCGACCGAAAGGGCGCGTCCGCGTCGCTTCCTCGGCCCAGTTTTCACCCTTGCCTTCCGCCAGCTTAATCTGGTGTTCGGTCGGCGTCAGCGTCCAGCCGGGGTTGATCTGGTTGACGCGGACGCGGTAGCGGTTAAGGTAGCTCGCGTTGTTCTTTGTCAGAGTCATCAGCGCGCCCTTCGACGCTGAATAGGCCATCAGCTTCGGCTCGCCGATGTAGGCGTTGACCGACCCGATGTTGATGATCGAGCCTGACCGTTGCTCCTTCATGAACCGCACGGCCTGCTGCGTGCAGACGAAGGCGCCGCGCACGTTGACCGCGAATAACCTGTCCCACAATTCAACGCTCGTGTCTTCAATCGTGCCCCGTGTGGTGATGCCGGCATTGTTGACCAAAACATCAATGCGCCCGTAGGCGCTGACAGCCCCGTCAATCAACGCGCGACACTCTGCCTCGCTGCTCACGTCGGCGCGCTGAAAAGCGGCCAGACCATTTTCGCGGACGATGCTCTCGGCGACCATTGCACCCCTCGCCTCGTCAATGTCAGAGACGACGACCCGTGCGCCCTCGTTCGCAAACAAGCGCGCGATGCCTTCGCCCATCCCGGCGCCCGATCCTGTGATGACAGCGACTTTGTTTTGGAGACGGTTCATATGGAGAAGTGTGTCTGGCCCGGCATTCATACCGTGCTGCGGCAACCGCACTTGAACGTCAACTCAACCGGCGACACGTCTTAACCCTTCCAGACTCCGCGCGCGACCGCCGGGATGAACGTGTCGAGGCCGTCGGGTTTCCACTCAATCGTGCGCTCTTGTTCGGCACTCATGTATGCGGCCATCAATAATTCAGTGACTTCTAATCCATCATAGAAACTCTCTGCGGGCTGCTTGCCGTCAACGAAGCAATTGACGAAATAGCGGTTCTCGTCTTCATAACCGTACTCGCCGGCTTCATTCCCGACGACGGCCATCAAGCCTTGTTCGGCGTTCTGTTTTTCAACCATATCCTCGCCCGCCGCGCCGCGCACATTGCGGCTGAAGAAGACTTTCAACCCGCTGTCGAGCGAGTTCATCGAGAGCGAGTATTCCGGGCCGAGCAGTTCCATGCTGAGTCGCAGGCCCGCGCCGACGTAGCTCCACGAAGTCGTCGCCTCGACGATCAGCGGATGTCCCTCTTCATCCACATAGTTGATCGTCGCCCGCGCGAAATCTTCCGAAGGCTTCTGCGTGTAATCAACATCTGCGCCCATCGTCTTTTTTAAGATTGCGGCGTACTCAGGCCGCGACCATTTCAAGCTGGCGATCTGCGCGGAGATTTTCATCGGGCGGATACTCGCGCGCGGTGCGCCCGGTTTGGTCAGCATATAGCGTGCGACCTCGACGCTGTGGCACATCATGTCGTTCAAGACACCGCCGCCCTGCAATTCGCCCTGCCAGAACCACGGCATGTGCGGCCCACTGTGCTCTTCGGCAGAGCGCGCGAGGTACGGACGACCGGTGAGTGCGGCGCCCCGCGTCCAGATGATGTCGTGCCCGCGCCTGACGCCCGGCGAATAGAGTTGATCTTCGAGGTAGCCGTGCAGCACGCCCGCTTCTTCGATCATCTCGACCATGCGTTTAGCTTCGGCGACGTTGCGCGCCAGAGGCTTTTCGCAGGCGACACCGACGAGTTGACCCTTGCCCGACTTGAGCGTGTTCAGGATGCGCTCCATGTTGTCGATGCGCGCGTGGTTCGGGCCACAAATCCAGATGCAATCAATCTCCGGCGCGGCGACCATCTCTTCGATTGAAGCGAAACTACGAGCCTCGCCGACGCGCAAGCTCTGCGCCAGTTTCGCCGCTTCTTCGGCGTGCGCCTGATTCGGACTCCACACGCCGCGCACGTCCGCATCGCGCACCGCCACGAACGATTGAATATGAAAGCGCGTGATAAAGCCGCTCCCGATGAATCCGATTCCGAGTCTCTTCTTTGAAGTCATGTGCAATTTGTCCTTACAGGAATAAAGGGCGTGAGTAAGTTACAAACTCTCTTCTGCGATGGCTGGTCGAACGACGCGGTAGAGCTATGCTGACCTACGCCAGTATTAACCTCTCACCTTTTGGCTCAGGCACGCTTATGCCATCTTCGTGAGCAGTGTCAATCCACAATTGAATAGCCTCGTTAGCATTAGCGAGCGCGGTGGCGTGGGTGTCACCGTGCGCCATACAGCCCGGCAGTTCCGGTACTTCAGCAACAAAAACATTATCCTCGTTGCTCCAGTAAATAATGATTTCGTATTTATGCATTTCTACTCGCCTCCTAAGTTGTACTTTACGATGACGGCACGCACATGTCGCACCTGATAAGCTTTTGCGTTGTTCCCCTCACGCTGCAAATTTATACGCTCCGGCACGCCCGTCTTCGTAAAAATATGATGGCTGCCCCGCGTGCGTTCAACGAACCCTAAGCTTTGTAACAGCCGACGTAGATCATCGAAGTTAATGTTTGCATCAGACGGGCCACGTAAGACTTGCTCCAACATTGACAGTTTTATTTACATCAAGATTCTGCATCACCTAGTCCTTCCATTTGCCTTCATCATACTCAGCGTGAGTGAGCACCGCCCGAATGTAGACTTTCTTCTGATTATAGTGAATCGCCGCGACTAAGCGAACTTTATTTCCGCTACGGTTTGGGCGTTGCTGCTAAAGCCAGCGCGCCGATCAAAGGCGAGTCTCCACCAAGTTCAGCCTTCACGACCGGCGGAGGATAGGGAATCGTCGTACGCACCACGTCGCGGATTCTGCTGATAAGCTGCGGTTCGTTCTCCGCGATGCCGCCGCCGAGGACGAATACTTCAGGGTCAATGATCGTGCATACTGCGACCGCCGCTTGCGCAAGATAGTTGCTCGCACGCTCGATGATCTGAGTGGCTTCAACGTCGCCCGCGTGTGCCGACGTGAAAACGTCGGCGGCGGAAAAGTCTGTTGATAAATTTTTGTGTCGCGTCGCCCACTCCTGCGCGATCCCGACGCCGGCGGCGGTCAGTTCGAGACAGCCGTTGATGCCCCAGTCTTTGCCGATGTGCGCGGGGTCGGGTAAGAAGTACCCTAGCTCGCCGGCGAAGTAGTGCGCGCCGCGCAAAGGTTTACCGTCAACGATGATCCCGGCGGAGACGCCGGTGCTGATCGTCATGTAGACGAGCGAGCGGCAGCCTTCCTTCATCCGGCCCGCACCGTACTTGAACTCGCCGAGCGCGGCAACGCGCACGTCGTTCTCGACAGCGGCGGGAACGCCAAAGCGCGCTTCGAGCAGGCGGGCGAGCGGCACGTCGCGCCAGCCTTCGAGGTTCGCCGCCGAGATGATGACGCCCGCCTCCACGTCGATGATGCCGGGCGCGGCGCAACCGACGCTCACCAGCGTTTCGCGTGTGAGTCCGGCTTCGCTCAGGCACAGATCAATCTGATGGGAGATAAGCTCGACGAGCGCGCGCGGTTCGGCGTCGGCGGGCGTTCGAATGCTTCTTCGCGACAGAATCCGTGATGGGGCTTCAAGGCCGGCGACGGCGCACCGGATGTTGGTGCCGCCGATGTCCACGCCCGCGATTGCCGGTTGATGCTGCTGGTCTGCCATGAGGTTCTAATCGCTCAGTGAAGCTCAAATGTTGATCGAGAAGTAGGGGTTATCCGCCGGTTCTTGCTTATGAGAGTTTTGATAGTACACTCTCTGTCAATCCGTTCGGGTGGAGCACTAACTTCGTTTCAATGCAGCTTAACAAAACAGCACAGGAGAGGCGCGATGAACATCACACGTCGTCAATTTTTCGGACTCGGCGCGGTCGGTCTCGCCGCGACGGCACTGTCCGGCAATGCTCTATCAACTGTTGAGGCCGCAGGGAAGAACGCGCGGTTTAAGATTGGAGTCACGGACTGGAACCTGCAGCAGGAGGCGAAAGTCGAAGCCGTCACGCTCGCCAGGAAACTGGGCTTCGAGGGCGTGCAGATCAGCCTCGGCGTCGGCACCGATAAACTTCCGTTGAGCGACCCGGCGGTGCAGCAGGCGTACCTCGCAGAATCGAAACGGGTCGGTCTGCCGCTCGCTTCGGTCTGCCTCAACATCCTCCACCGCAACATCCTCAAGTCGGACCCACTCGGCCAGCGCTGGGTCGCCGACTCGATCCCGATCACCAAAAGCCTCGGCGTCAAAGTCATCCTGCTGCCGTTCTTCGGCAAGGGCGCGCTCAAGACTCAGGCCGAGATGGATTACGTCGGCGACGCGCTGCGCGAAATCGCTCCGGCGGCAGAGAAGGCGAAAGTGATTCTCGGACTTGAAGACACCATCTCGGCGCGTGACAACGTCCGCATCATGGAGCGCAGTAAGTCGCCGGCGGTGCTGACCTACTACGATGTCGGCAACTCGACACAGAACGGATTTGACATTATCGAAGAGATTCGCTGGCTCGGGCGCGAGCGCATCTGCGAAGTTCACTTGAAGGACAATCCGCACTTCCTCGGCAAAGGAAAGATCGACTTTCCGGCGGTCGTCAACACACTCGCCGACATCGGCTTCCGCGAGTGGGCGCAACTCGAAACCGACAGCCCAACCAAGTCGGTCGAGAACGACATGGCCGTGAACCTGAAGTTCATCCGCGGCACGATGTCGCGGCGCAACGGAAGCGCGAAATCGAGCTGAATCAAAAAGGGAATCGAACACGGACGGACGAATTGCGCGGGTGTGATGCGCGACAAGTAACGGATGGCAACCAACCGACGGCTTGCCGTCACGACTCTTGCGTTGATGATGCGTCTACATTCCGTGCATCCCGTCCGTCCCGGTTAATGCTTTCTGATTGACGCCTAATCATTGACACACGCGTTATTCGGGCAGCGGCTGGGCCGGGGCGTATCCGCCTTCGCCGATTCGCTTCTTGTCCTTAAAGCCGAAGAAGAAGACGACGGCGCAAATGATCGTCAGCACACACGGCACGAGGAAGACGTTGGTGTAGTTAACGACCGGCGCACCCGCCGGCCCAATCGTCGTGAAGTAGTCCCTGATCCGGCCGGCGAACAGTGACCCGACATACATTCCGGCACCGAGCGTGACGAAGGTGATGAAGGCCTGCGCCGACGCGCGGATGTCGGGCGGCGCGACCGAGTTGACATAGATGAACGAGACGACGAAGAAGCAGACGTAGCACAGGCCGTGCAACGTCAGCGCCGCGACCACAAGCCATGTCGGCGCGCCGTAGGCGAAGATGGCGTAGCGGATCGGCCACGCCACGATGCCAAGCGTCATCACGCCGCGGATACCCCAGCGGCTAATCATCCACGGCAGCGCAACCATCGTCCCGATCTCAGCGACCTGCGCAATCGTCATCACTATCGGAACGTTCTGCTTAGAGATTCCAATAAATTCGAGGAACGGTGAGGTAAGCACGTAATAGAACATCAATTCGGTCGCAACGACGAAAGAGATTAAAACAAATAGCGCGAACGAAGGCTCGCGTAACAGCTTGAAGCCGGCGAGAAACGCCCACGGGCTGTCGCCCTTTTTCGCCGGCGGCGTGTGCGGCAACGCTAAACAGAAGAGGCCGAGCGCCAGCGACAGCACGCCGCCGAGCCATAGGCTGTCCGCACCTCCAAGGCCGAACAAGCCACTCGTCTCAGACCCCACCAAGCGCAACATCGTCAGTAATACCCCGACAGCAATCCAGCCGAGCGTGCCGAAGACGCGCACTAGCCCGAACTTCTTCTCCGCATCCGGCAGGTGGTGGAACGTAATTGAGTTGGTCAGCGCCAGCGTCGGCGCGTACAGCATTGACCAGATGAGCATCGTCACCGTCAGCCCCTGATAGGAAGTCATCCCGGCGGCGACGAACATCGCGACACCGCCGGCGAGATGCAGCACGGCGAGAAGCTTTTCAGTGGAGACGTAGCGGTCGGCGAGTTGGCCGCCGGCGAACGGCGCGATCATGCAGGCCAGCGGCAGCAGGCTGAAGATTACCCCGACCTGCAGGCCGCTGAATTTGAGGTTATCCAGGAGGTACGAAGACAAGACTGGATACCACGCGCCCCACACCATGTACTGCAAAAACATCATCACCGAAAGACGCCAGCGAATGCCTGTGTTCATCTTTTGACCTCACATGATTTTTTGAAGTTGTCTCACAACTAATTGACGGAAGGTTACGAAGGGGAAAATTTAACACAGAGGAACAAAGGTCACATAGAGAACACAGAGAAGAATAAGCAGTTTTCTGTGGACTCTGTGAATCCTCTGTGCCTCTGTGTTATGCGTTTTTCTATTCGTGCGTCCACGGCTTAAGCCCACTGTGAGTCTTCGCGATGAAGAAAGAATTGGTGAAGGCTCGCGCTCGACGGCGAGGAATCGGCTGCCGCCGAAGGCGAGCGCCGGAACTTCGACGCCCGTGCGCCCCAGCTTGCATTTGGGAAGCGTGCTCTTTTGCGCCGCGAGTGTTTCGGCGTCTGTCGATGCGAGGCAGGCGGTAGCCGCCACGGTCAGCGTCGTCTTCTCAAGGAACTCGCGTCTGGTCAGTTTATCTTTCATCGATGGATCTCCCTCGATAAAAAAAGTGAAGAGTGAAATGATTGCCACCGGCGGCGCCGAGCGGGTATAAAAGGTTGCAGACTCCGGTATACGTTCATGACCCGAAGAGTGTCAACCTTCAAATCACATGTGAGGCCCTCGATGAAAAATTCACTTGACCGTCGCGACTTCCTGAAACGCTCCGCCTACACCGCCGCCGGGATTAGCTGCACAGCGCTGGCCGGCGCCGAAGCAGGTGCGAAGAAAAAGAAGATGCCTTTTGATATCTCCCTTGCCGAATGGTCGCTGCACCGCACGATCTTCGGCGGCCAACTCGACCACCTCGACTTTGCGAAGGCCGCGAAGAACGATTACGGCATCAGCGCCGTCGAGTACGTCAACCAGTTCTTCAAGGATAAGGGGAACAACCAGACGTACCTCGCCGAGATGAAGAAGCGCGCCAGCGACCTCGGCGCGCGAAGCGTCCTGATTATGATAGACAACGAGGGCGCGCTCGGTGATGCCGACGCGGCGAAGCGGATGCAGGCCGTCGAGAATCATTACAAGTGGGTCGAAGCGGCGAAGTTCCTGGGCTGCCATTCGATCCGCGTCAACGCTTACAGCACTGGCACGTACGACGAACAGATGGGCCGTGCCGCCGAGGGGTTGCGGAAGCTGACCGAGTTCGGCGCCAGACACAAGATCAACATTATCGTGGAGAATCACGGCGGCTTTTCGTCAAACGGCGCGTGGCTCGCGGGCGTCATGAAGAAGGTCGATCATCCGCGCTGCGGCACGCTGCCCGACTTCGGCAACTTCAACCTCGGCGAGGGCAAGATGTACGACCGTTATCAGGGCGTCACCGAGTTGATGCCGTTCGCCAAAGGCGTCAGCGCCAAGTCGCACGACTTCGACGAGCAGGGCAACGAAATTCACACCGACTATCGGCGGATGATGAAGATCGTCATGGATCACAAGTACCGCGGCTACGTCGGCGTCGAGTACGAGGGGAATAAGTTGGGCGAGGCCGACGGCATCCGCGCGACGAAGAAACTGTTGGAGCGCGTGCGCGCCGAGATGTGAAAAGTTTGGGACGGCCGAGTCCCGCCCGCCACACACCAAACCCGACCGCTGAATAGGAAAATCAGAGCATGGTACAGCGATGGTCGTGTGGATGAGACCAATATCTTTAACACAGAGGGAACACAGAGTTCACAGAGAAAAAGCATGAAGACATGAAGTCGGGTCTGTGTCCTCTGTGTTCCCTCTGTGCCCTCTGTGTTAGAAATGACCGTCCGCGCCATTCGATCAACGCTTCGACCACTCTCCTCTGTCTCGATTAAGGCATTTTTCTCATCACCCGCAAATCCCCGGCGCGCCGCTCCGTTAAGCCCCGATTCCGCGTGCCGCACAACACCTGCTTTCGGCGGACAAACTAATCCGTTAACACTTTCCGGCCCGCGTGCGTCTTTGATAGTGAATAGGGCGCGAGACTTTAAGCGAGAGCCGAGGCGCTTTCGCGATCCGGGCGAAACGTAAACTGCTCTCCATCAAACGTAACGCCCGACGAGATCAAACTACAGTGACTTTGTGATTCCCTGCATGTTCGAGGTCGACACAAACGGCGACGGCCACCTGCTGCTGATGTCCGGCGGACAGGGGCAACCTTTGGCGGCGCGTTCAGCCGCAACGGAGACGGCGCGCGAATGTTCGCCGGACGCGGCGCTGGTCGAGGCCGTGAAGGGCGGCGACCGCGACGCCTTCGCGCGACTGCACCAACTTTACGCGCCGATGGTGCATGGCATTCTGCTGGCGCGTGTGCCGTATGGAGAAGTGGGTGATTTGGTGCAGGACGTGTTCCTCGTCGCCTTCAAAAAAGTGCATGGACTGCGCGACGGCGCGGCGTTCGGTGGGTGGCTGGCGATGATTGCGCGCAACCGCGCGATGGATTTTCACCGCCGCGCACGCGAAACGGAAGAGTTGCCGGAGGACGTGGCGCGGCCCGCAGCGGCGGCCCCGCAGGCAGAAGCGGCAGAGGTGCTGGGCGTGATTCGCGGCCTGCCGGATGCCTATCGCGAGACGCTCGTGCTGCGCCTTGTCGAAGGAATGACCGGCCCGGAAATCGCGGCGCGAACCGGGCTGCACCCCGACTCGGTGCGCGTCAATCTACACCGCGGAATGAAACTGCTGCGCGCCAAGCTCGGCGTCGGAGAAAAGCGATGAGCGATTACTTGTGGGACAAAAGCGGCGAACCGGACGCGGAGGTTGAACGCCTCGAACAACTGCTCGGCCCGCTACGCCACCAACCGCGTGAACTTCAACTGCCGCGCGAAGATGAATCGCCCGCGCCGCCCGCCGCGCGCTTCTTGTTTCGCTGGCCGGCGTTGGCCGTGGCGGCGGCCCTCATCCTGATGACGCTCGTCGGCGTGTGGCGCGGCCTCATGAATAACAGTGACGCATCATCAGCCGAGGTTGCGGGCGTGATGCGCGAAACGCCTCCGCGCCCAGTGTCCAGCGGGCCGACCGCGCCGCAGGGCCCGGATCAAGTGGAGATCAATGTTGGAAGCAATGTCGGGAGGAGTGACGCGCCGGAGTCCACGCTGGCAACATCACCTCCGCGCCACACTCGAAAGCAGCATCGACGGACTCGTCAACATCGATTGACGGAGCAGGCCGTGCCCGTCAACCGAGAGCGGCAGGAAATCGCGGCGGAGATGCTCGAAGCGAGGCGCGCGAAAGAGCAGTTGATGCTGGCACTGCATGTTGCGAGCGCGAAGTTCAACCTCGCGGAGCGCAAAGCGCCGGGACTCGCGGATGTGTCGCCTGCCACCGGACAGTAGATGTCAAAACAGAATGATCGGAGTAATTATGAAATCATATCTCAGGCAATCAATCAGACTCGCGTGCATCGCGCTCATCATGCTCGGTGCGTTCGCGTTGGCGCGCGGCCAGGCGGCGAGTAATCAAGCGACGAGCGGGCAGGTGACGGGAAACAGTGGCCGTTTAATGATCGACGATCTCGACCGTCTGACGAGTAAAGCGGCGGAGAGCGTCAACGTCAGCCTCGACGAGCGTCTGTTGCGAATCGTGCCGAAGGCTTTTTCCGAGAAAGACCCGGACGAGAGAAAGATAAAGGAAATCATCGCCGGGTTGAAGGGCGTCTACGTGCGTGTCTTCGAGTTCGACGCCGTGGGGGCGTACAGCGACGGCGACGTAAACCCGATCCGCCAGCAACTGCGCGCGCCCGGCTGGTCACGCATCGTCGAGGTGCGCAGTCGGAAAGAAGATCAGCAGGTCGAGGTCTATATCATGAACAACGGCGACAAAGTCGATGGGCTCGCGGTGCTCGCGTTCGAGCCGAAGCAACTGGTGATCGTCAACATCGTCGGCACGATTGATCTCGAAAAACTGAGCAAGCTCGAAGGCGAGTTCGGCGTGCCGGTGCTCGAAATCGAGAGAGACCCGAAGCCACGGCGGAAATGAAGGGAGCGAGGCGATGATAAAAAAACTGTGCGCGCTCCTGCTTGTCACAGCATTGGTGGGGTGGTCGCTCGTGTCGCCGCCGTTTGGTGCCCGCGCGAATACCAAAGGCGACGGACTCGACTTCGGCGGCGTCGTCAAACTGATCGAGTCGCATTACCGCGTCAAGGGGAAAGGGTTGCCGTGGGTCGCGCGTGTGGGCATCAAGGCCGCGCAACCGTTCACGCGCCTCGCCGGGTACGGCGGCGTCAAGGTAGTCGTCTTCGAGGATCAGGACTTCACCTCGCCGGCGCGCGGCGTGGATTTCAACGAGATGATGCGCGGCGCGCTGAAACCCGCGTGGAGTGCGCTCGTCGAGGTGCAGGCCCGCGCCGCGAATGAGCAGACGCTGGTCTACTACCGCGAGGCGGGCGACCGCTTCAAAGTGCTGGTCGTGACCATCGGCGCGCGCGACGGCACCGCGGTGCAGGTCGAATTGTCCCAAAGCAAGATGGCCGAGTTAATGAAAGACCCGAACAAGATGAGCAAGGTCATCAACGAAGACACGACGAGCGGCGCCGAGCCGGAGTAACCCTCGGCTCCGCCTGTGCGGTTGAATCAACGTACAGCAAATGCCCCTTCTAATCACCAGTGAAAATTGGCATCACTTCGGGAGGCGAGCCATGAAAAGCAGATTCTCACACCGAGCCGTCGAACAACATAAGGTTTGTTTAGAGGCGGGCTGTGCCCGCGGTGTCACGCGGCAACAACGAACACCACCTGCCGCGAAACGTTCGGTTAATTTTACAATTTTTTGTCACTCAAGATTTCGCCCGATGTTGACATGCGTGGTGTTATCGCTGCTGTTGTTGTCGTGCGGGATGGTCGTCGGCGCACAAGAGTCGGAAGAGACAGTGCGTGTGCGGACGCGCGCCGTCTTTCTCGATGCGCTGGTTAGGGACCAGCGGACGGGGAGCGCGATCCCCGACTTGAAGCAGAATAACTTCGAGGTGCTGGCCGATGGGCAGCCGCGCACCGTCTCTTACTTCAACCGTGAAGGCGAAGCGGGGCGGCGGCCTCTCGCGCTGGTGATCGTCCTTGATCTGAGCCGCATCGGCGCGGGCAGGTTTCTGCGGCGCACCGACATCCTCGAAGCGATGACTTCGGTACTGGCGAAACTCCCACCCGAAGACGAGGTGGCGGTGCTCGCGCTCGATGTCGGCGGGACGGGCGCGCGCGCGCGTGAATGGCTGACGCGGTTGACGCGCGACCGCGCGCGGGTCGCGTCGGCAATGTCGATCATCCCACTGCTCGTCGCGAACGGTGCTGAAGAGCCGGAACCGGGCGAAGGCACGCCGCCAGCAGGCACGTCACCAGCAGGCACGCAGGCCGGAGACACGCCGCCGCCCGCCGACACGCAGCCCGCACCCGTCGACGACAACTCGGTGAAAAAAGAGGGCACCGGCGAAATCAAAACGGCGAACAAGGACGGCGGCGTGACTATCAAGTACATCAACAAGGACGGCGCGTTGGTCACCAAAACTATCAGCAAGGACGGGACGGAGAGCACCGACATCGACTACGGCTTCGAGTTCTCCGCCGCCGTTCACGAAGCGACGCTGCTGACGTTTGCCGAGCGCCCGAATTCTCAGGCGGCTGTGGTCTGGCTCTCAGACGGCATCACGCCGGTCGAGTTCAAAGACCTGGCACAGGCCGAAGCGAGCTTGATTCAAAGTAACATCATCTTCAGCGCGCTTGTCGCCGAGATGAAGACCGGCTTCAAACTCTTTAAGCCGATTCTGAAACCGCTTGGCAACTGGGTGGGCATCAGCATCTATGGCACGGCGCAGCGCGTCGCCGCGCAGACCGGCGGCGAAGTGGTGCGCGTCCGCCGCCCCGAAGACTACGCGAGCGGCCTCGACAAGATCGTCGGCAACCTGACCGGACGCTACAGCCTCGGCTTCACGCTGGCCGAAACGGAGCAGGACGACGGGCAGATGCATAAGCTGGAGGTGCGCGTGCGTGCGCGCGACGCCAAAGGCCGCGAGCGCAAGCTGAACGTCGTTTCGCGGCGCGGTTACTTCATGCCGAAAGACGGCGAGAGTGCTAAGACCGCCGCGCCGGATCGAGAGGTGAGACCATGAAGAAGAGAAACAACATCGTCATCGCGGTTATGAATTGCGCTTTGTTCCTCGCGCCGACGGTCGAAGGTCGGGCGTCGATTCGCGCGCTGTCCGCGACGATCTACGCGGCTTTCGAGTCCGGCGAGAAGAATGATGAACCGGCTGCCACGGCGCCGGTCACATCGAAGTGGAAATTTAAGACCGGGGGCAGCGTCTATTCGTCGCCTGCGGTCAGTGGCGGTGTGGTCTACTTCGGCAGTTACGACAATCACCTCTACGCAGTCGACGGCGCAACCGGCAGAGAGCGTTGGAAGTTCAAAACCGAGGGGCGCATCCTGTCGCAGCCGGCCATCGCGGACGGCACGGTCTACTTCGGCAGCCAGGACAACCGCCTCTACGCGCTCGACGCCGCGAACGGACGCGAGCGGTGGAATCACAAAACGGCGTATGCGGTGATGTCGTCGCCGGTCGTCGCCAACCGTGTCGTCTACTTCGGAAGCACCGACGGGGCGCTGTACGCGCTCGATGTGGAGACCGGGGCGCGGAAGTGGCGGTTCAGTTCGGGGCGGGGTGTGCCATCAGCGCCCGTCATCGTCGGCGACACGATCTACTTCGGCTACGCGCTCGGCCTCCACGCCGTCGACGCGCAGACCGGGCTCAAGAAGTGGAGCTTCAAAACAGATCGCACCGTGCTCGCCGCGCCCGCTTACGCTGACGGGGTGCTCTACTTCGGCGGCCTCAATGACTATCTTTACGCGGTTGATGCGAAGACCGGCGCGGAGCGATGGAAGTTCAAAGCGGCGGGTGGCGTGCCGTTTTCACCGGCACTCTCCGCTGGGGTCGTCTGCTTCGGCAGCCTCGACGGCAACCTCTACGCCGTCGAAGCCGCCAGCGGGCGGAAGATATGGGAGATGAAACCCGCGCACGGCATCACGTCCGCGCCGGTCGTCGCCGGCGGGCGTGTGCACTTCGGCGGCAGCCGCGGACTACATGCGGTGAGCCTCGCCACGGGTCAGCATCAATGGGAGTTTAAGACGGAACGCACGGTGACGGCCGCGCCGTCGTTGGTCGGCGGAATAATCTACTTCGGAAGTTGGGACGGGAACCTTTACGCGGTGCAGTAAAGGAGTCTGTCGAAGACGAGAAGCAAGATGAGGGCGGGGTGGCACGCCGCGCGGTGTCAGCGGCTGGGGTTTTTGGGTGTCGCTGAGCGCATCCGGAGGCGTCGCTGCTCACGTAGTCGCTGGCGGCTCTCGAGACACTTGATGTGGCGCTGCTCCGTCTGGGCGGGCGGCGAGTCGGCAGGCATCTCGATCATGTTCGTCAGCCGCATCAGCACGATAGCTTGCCGAAGAAGCTCGAGGTTGCCGGTGATGATACAGGGAATCTGAATGCGGTCGAGTAAGTCGGGGGGCAGGTTGGGGGCGTCCTTGCGGCGAACCACCCATGCCTCGTCCTGCGGTACCGCGGAATGTTCAATGACTTCCAGTCCTAATAGCTTCATATAAATCCTTCGATTCTTCGGTCAGAAAAAATTGTTAACAATCGACGGCTGATGATGCCGCTCATGAATGCCTGTGGGCTGGCCTGAAGATGGTGGGGGCCAGAGGCGACCGGTCGGGCAACGACGGGTCGCCTCTGGTGGGGTGAAGGGGCAAGTGGCGGGGTGAGAAACATGTGGCTGTTGAACTCCGTGCGGTGAGTTCGTGAAGCGCTTTTGAGGTGCTTCCAGCCACACGCTTTTCTCTATAACAATAGCTGTGCCGCGCGTCGGCGTGCTGCATCAACAGGGATGAATCATCAACTTCGCCTGTGTTTGCCAGTTTCGGCGCAGGCGCGCCGGGATGCTTCACGACAGGTCGTCAATCAATCTGACAGGGCAGAATGATTGTTCAGTCAAATCTACCGCTCCGAACATCAGCGACCGGATGGTGTCGATATGTAGTAGGGCAAAAGTAAACAGTTTTCAGTTTTCAGTTTTAAGTTTTGAGCTGAAAACTGAAAACTGTTTGATGGATGTGATTCAATCCTTACTGAGTTTGGGAGCGTACAGATCGGCGCTCGCGGAGTTGGTATTCTTCGCTCGTTCGTTGGGTTCAAGTTCTGGCGGGCGCGTGACACGATGAGCAGTGCGGTTCGTGGCGCAATCGCATGACCGACGCCCCGGTCGAGACGATCAGCGGAACATGAGCAAAGCGGGGAAAGAAGGGTGGAGAAGTCTTGGGGACATTCTCCACCCTTTGAGATTTGTCAGAAAGAAGTTTTCGGCTCCGAGTGTTCGTGCGGGTATTGAGATGGCGAATCAAAGCGCGAATCGCCCCGTGATCTTGAT
>JACDEG010000543.1 GCA_013816505.1 Pyrinomonadaceae bacterium
CGGAGTTGAGCCTGGTGAGAGCCGTCACGGAACTGCTCAAACAGCAAACAAGCCTCTGGGAGTTGCTTGATTGTAGTCTTAAACTCAATCTGGAGGCATGTTTATGAAATGTGTCCCGGCTTCAGGGTGCCGAGTTGATTTGGGGCGAGTGTCAGGGAAGCGGCAAGTCGCCGTACCGCACGCAAATTGACACGGGTGAACCGGCGTTCAAGTGTACCTGTCCGAGTCGTAGGTTTCCGTGCAAGCACGCGCTCGGTCTGTTCCTGCTGCTGTTGAGTGAACCGGCGGCTTTCACAATTAGGGAGACACCCGATTGGGTCAGGGAGTGGCGGGAAGCGCGGAGCACGCGGGCGCAGAAGCAAGCGGAGAAAGCGACAAAGGTTAGCTTCGACGAGAGTGCGGAAGTTGACCCGGCAGTTAGCGCGGCGGCAACGGCAAAACGAATTGCCGCGCGTGAGCGCAAAGTCGCGGCGGGACTCAGTGAGTTGGAATTATGGCTGTGCGACATCGTGCGGCAAGGGTTGGCGAGCCTTCAGGGTAAGCCCGCCAGCTTTTGGGAAGCGGCGGCGGCGCGCTTGATAGACGCGCAGGCTCCCGGCGCGGCGCGATTGGTTCGCATGATGGGAGGACTGCCGACTTCCGGCGATGGGTGGGAGAGGCATCTGCTTCACCGCATGAGCCTGCTGCATCTGCTCATCGAAGGCTACAAGCGTCAGGCGGAACTTGCGCCGGAGCAGGCGGCGGATGTACGGACGCTTGTCGGCTGGACGACCGACGGAATTGAGATCAAGGCGCGCGAAGGCGTGGATGATTACTGGCTCGTCGTCGGTCGTGTGGCGGAAGACGAAGATCGGTTGCGGATCGAACGCACGTGGTTGTGGGGCGCGCACTGCGACCGTGCGGCGCTCGTGCTGAACTTCATGCCTGTGGGACAGTCGCGCGCCGCGCTGACTCCTCAATCATTGTTCGTGCCGGGCGACTGCTTCAAGGGCGAGATGACATTCTTTCCAAGCGCACATCCGTTGCGTGCCCTTGTCAAAGAACGCGCCGATACTGACTCCGCCGAGGGAGAGCGACTCGGAAATGCTTTCCGAACCGAAATCGGGTTTGCGGAACTCTCGACCGCAGTCGCCGCATACACCGCCGCCCTCGCGCGCAACCCGTGGCTCGAACGCTTCCCACTGCTCATGCGTGGCGTGACGCCACAACACGACGGCGACCGCTGGCTCATGCGCGATGCGGCGAATTGTTGTCTTCCACTCGCAAAACAATTTGACGGCGGGTGGCGACTGTTGGCAGAGAGCGGCGGGCGACCCCTTTGGCTTTTCGGCGAATGGGACGGCGGCACGCTTTTGCCACTAAGCATGTGGGGTGAATCAGGACTTCACTTCCTGAACTGATGGGCGAAAAATACCTTAACGACAATGACGACACGCCAAGATTTTTCATCAACGATTCACGAAGTGGCACTGCTCGGCACGGCGCGCAAAAGTCTCACCATGCCGCAAGTCGAAGGCGCGCTCGGAGATTTACTGTCACAACTCGCGCAGAGATATAGACGGGCAGGAGCGGACGAAGAGACAAAGAGCACGGAGAAGTTGCTGTTTGATGTCGCCGCCGTCGTCGCCCTGTACGAAGTTTGCGGGCAGATGCCTGAGCGCATCTCAACCGATTTGCCTGCTGTGTGTGAGCCGGACGCTTTGCCATTTTGCCCGCCGCGAACCAGACAATTCTTCACGCACATGCTCGAAGGACAACACGCCGATGTCTTGCCCGAAGCATTACTTTTAGCAGTCGAGAAAGGCTTTTGCCTTTTCGCTGACCTACTGCCCGCGCTCCTCGAACTCGGCACGAAGCGTGCTGATTTGCGCGATTCCATTACGCCCGTGCTTGGCGAACGCGGGCACTGGCTTGCGCGGCAGAATCCCGCGTGGGAGTGGGCAGAAGCGGCGAGCACTATGGAAGAAGGCGAACTCGAAGAAGTTTGGCAAACAGGAAGCCGCGACAAGCAGTTGGTATTGTTGCGTGAACTTCGCCGCGACAAGCCTTCGCGGGCACGCGCGCTCTTGGCTTCGACTTGGGAGCAGGAAGCGACGGAAGATCGCGTTTCATTCTTGCGCGCCTTTGAAATTAATCTCAGCGAAGCGGACGAACCTGTGCTCGAAGCCGCGCTTGATGACCGCCGTAAGGAAGCGCGCCGCGTCGCCGCTGATTTGCTCGCGCAAGTGCCCTCGTCCGCTCTCGTCCGGCGCATGAAGGAACGTGCGCAACCGCTTGTCAACGTTTCAACGTCGGGCGTGTTGAAACGAAAAGCCAAGCTTGATGTGATGCTTCCGGCAGAATGCGATAAGGCGATGCAGCGTGACGGCGTCGAGCCGAAGCCGCTGCATGGCATTGGTGAGAAAGCGTGGTGGCTGATGCAGATGCTCGGAGCGATTCCGCCTTATGTATGGTGTGAGAAGTTCGGATTGTCCGCACTTGAGATTCTGCAACTCACGCGGTCGCATGAATTAAAAAGCGCGCTGCTTGGCGGGTGGGAACGTGCCGCCAGACGGCATCGTGACGCCGAGTGGGTCGAATCTCTCTGGGCAGAGCGTGTGCAAGCGCAATCCATTAGCTACTGGGGCGAGTTTTCGACAGTCGGGCTTGTGAGCGCCGTATTGCCGCCGGAGCGCCGCGAAGAAATCATCGTGGGAGAGTTGGAGTCGAACAACAATTTCTTTCGAGAGCGGGAAGGTGGGAGGCATCCGGCGTTAAGACTATTGCGGCAGTATCGTCATCCCTGGAGCATAAAGCTAACAACGGCTTTTATAAATCGAGCGCGACAGAGCATCTCGACTTTCCCAACTGACGGAGAATCGTTGGGCATGTTGGCAGACGCGGCGCTCTTCATGTCGCCGGAGCTTGCGGAAGAAGCTGCCCGCGTCTTCAACGAAGCGAAAGCACGCGAACAAATGAGTTCAATTCTTGAAAAAGTGTTTTCGACGCTGCAATTTCGCCACTGTTTGCACGAAGCCTTTGAAGAGGTCATACCATGACGAAAAAACCAACTCAGACGGAAACAGAATCTACACAGCTTTTGCGTGAACACGCCGAGCAACAATTCGCCGAAGAACTCAGCGAACTCGCGCGCACGGATGAACGCCCGCGCCCGCCGAACTGGAAGCTTTCGCCGTGGGCAGTCGCAACTTATGTTCTCGGCGGCACGCTCGACAATGGTTTCGTCGTCACGCCCAAATATATTGGCAATCGTCGTCTAGTCGAGATTGCGATTGCGACGCTGGCGACCGACCGCGCGCTCTTGCTATTAGGCGTTCCCGGCACGGCAAAGACGTGGCTCGCCGAACACCTCTCTGCCGCCGTCACCAATGATTCGACCCTACTTGTGCAAGGCACGGCGGGCACGTCGGAAGAATCGATACGCTACGGCTGGAACTACGCTCGTTTGCTCGCAGAAGGTCCTTCGCGTAAGGCGCTCGTGCCGAGTCCGATGATGCGCGCGATGGAAGAAGGCAAGATCGCGCGCGTCGAGGAACTGACGCGCATCCCGGCTGAAGTGCAGGACACCCTCATCACGATTCTCTCGGAGAAGACGCTCCCCATTCCTGAGTTGGGCGAAGAGGTGCAAGCCGTCAAAGGCTTCAATGTCATTGCGACGGCGAACAACCGCGACAAAGGCGTCAACGAATTGTCGAGCGCGCTCAAGCGACGCTTCAACACCGTCGTGCTGCCCGTTCCGGCGACCGCTGAAGAGGAAGTTGAAATCGTCGAACGTCGCGTCGCGCAGTTGGGGCGCGCGCTTGAGTTTCCGGTCGAAGCACCCGCGCTCGCTGAGATTCGCCGTGTCGTCACCGTCTTCCGCGAACTGAGAAACGGCGTCACCGAAGACGGCAAGACGAAGCTCAAAACTCCAACCGGCACGATGAGCACCGCCGAAGCGATCTCGGTCTTGAACAGCGGACTCGCGCTCGCCGCACACTTTGGCAACGGGCGTCTTCAAGCGCATGATATCGCCTCCAGCTTAGTCGGCGCAGTCGTCAAAGACCCGGTGCAAGACCGGGTCGTATGGCTTGAATATTTGGAGACGGTAGTCAAAGAGCGACAAGGCTGGAAAGATGTTTACCGCGCGTGCCGCGAAATTAGCTGACGTGGATTCAAGTTGTAAGTGCAACTTTGAAGGTGGTCGTTAAAGGGCAAGCTGCGATAGCATCAGTGCTGCTTTAACCACCACGTCAAGGAAGCACTTGTGATGACCTATCAGCAACTCACCCAA
>JACDEG010000544.1 GCA_013816505.1 Pyrinomonadaceae bacterium
GTCAAGTTGCATCGCTGTTTGGCAAACCTCGAAGTGAGGCTCACTCCTTTCATTTTTCGACGCAGCTTAGCGGGCATGGTTGTTGATTGTGCGGCGTGAGTCTCACGAATGTTCGTCCGCCCCCCCCCTATTATTTAAGGGGCATTTAGGATTAAATAATTTCCCGGCATTTCACCGCAGAGTACGCAGAGAAATGAAAGACAGCAATCATCATTCAGATGCAAAGCTGTCTGTCTGCTCGGCGTTCTCGGCGTTCTCCGCGGTGAATGTATTTTGTCTTCAATCCTTAGTTTAAGAAGATTGTGAGCCGTCGAGCAGATCATCGAACGCCGTGTCGGGTAATTCTTCGAGCGAGCGCACGACGATGTCGGCTTGCAGTGCGGAGTGTTCCGTCAGCACGCCGATAGTGCGCATGCCGCCGCGCCGTCCGGCCTCGACGCCGGCGGGCGCGTCCTCGACGACAACCGAGCGCGCGGGCGGGACGCCGACCTTTTCCGCCGCCCTCAGAAAGACCTGCGGGTCGGGCTTGCCGCGCTCTACGTCTTCGGCGGTGATGACGGCGCCGAAATACCCTCTGATGCCAAGCACGTCGAGAATCGCTTCGATGTTTAAGAGCGGCGCCGACGAAGCAATCGCTTGCCGCCAGCCGTCGCCGTGAAGTCGTGTGAGCCAGCGCGCGACGCCCGGCAGCAGTTCGACACCGCCTTCGCGCAGCATCTCGCGATAACGCGCTTCTTTATAATCGCTGACGCGCTTGATCTCGTTCGCTGGGTAGTCGGTCCCGTAGAGGGCGCGCATGATCGTGTCGTTGCGGTGACCGAAGAAGGATGAAAACTTTTCCCGTGTCAGTTGATAATTTTCGGCTTCAAGCGCCTCGCGCCACGACAGCCAGTGATATTCGCTCGAATCGAGGAGCGTGCCGTCCATGTCCCACAGTACGGCGCGCGGTTGAAGGGGCGTCGGTTGATGCTTTGTTGTGCTCATGTGCTTCGACTGTATAAAGCAGAGTGATACTATTTGGCAAAGGCGGCGACGAATAAAATCGAACCACACAAGATTGGGACAGGTGCCTTCTGTGTCTCAGCAGGGACATTCAGCATGGCATATTCAGCAATTAAGGGAAGCAGATGCCAATACAACATGGCCCGTGGACAATTCACAGCTCGACTGAGCAGTACAAAGATACGCGAATCAAGGTTCAGCGTGATGATGTGATCAAGCCAGACGGCGAGCCGGGCAAGTTCGCGTTCGTCAAACTGCCGCCGGGCGTGTCGGTGCTCGCGCTCGACGACGAGGGGCGCGCGCACTTGACGAGTGAGTTTCGCTACGCCGTCGGGCGCGATAGCGTCGAGGTGGTGAGCGGCGCGATTGACGAAGGCGAAGAGCCACACGCAGCGGCGCGGCGCGAACTTCGGGAAGAACTCGGCATCGAAGCCGAAGAGTGGATTGACCTTGGCTTGCTTGACCCGCTCACCTCGCAACTCGTCTGCCCGGTCAACCTCTATCTCGCGTGTGGTCTAGCGTTCAGTGAGTCAGAGCGTGAGGGGACGGAGTTGATTGAAGAGGTTACCGTCCCATTTGATGAAGCCGTCAGAATGGTGATGGAAAGCTGCATCACGCACGCGCCGAGTTGTACGCTGATCCTGAAGGCGAGCGAGTACCTGCGTCTTCATCCACGCGACAGGCAACCTTGAATTCCTCCAGGTAAAGCGGCGGCACGGCCTTCGAAACTGAGAGCGTGCCGCCGTGAAATTGACTCTGCCCGCCGCCGAGTGGACTTTACGCCCCCGCCGTTGAGATTTTCCCTGATTGGTTCTGCTTCTCCGCTTCCATCCGCGCGCCGAGATTGTCGATCTCTTCCTTGGTAAGAATCTTGCGCACGCTCTTGAACATTTCATCCTCTTCCTCTTCGACGTGATGCTCAACATTCTCTTTAAGCACCTTCAGCTTGGCCGTCCACTGCTCGGTGTCAACCGGCATCGAGGCCAACTCGCTGAGAAGTATCTTGACGACGTGATGCTCTTCGTAACCTTCGAGCGTGATGGCGCGCGTTTCGGCGGCGTCCTTGATCGCCGGGTAGAAAATCGTTTCTTCGATGTGCGCATGAACGTCAAGCTCGGCCTTCAGCTTGGCAAACAACTCCTCTCGCGTTTTCAAGGCACGCTCGGTCGTCGGTTCGAGCTTCTCGAAAATAGCGGAAACCTTTTCGTGGTCGCTCTTCAGTAACGTGATGGCATCCATACGATTCTCCTCTTCATTGTTCAAAAGTGGTGTGCGCTTGCACGAAAATAAAACGCTTATCTGATGCGTACCGAAGATGAGTCAATTACAGTGCCACCAAGCGTTGACCGGCGGCAGAATGGGTGCGGCATTTAGTCGAATCCCTCCCTCTTGCAGTAAACTAAATTCCCTTCCGCGGAGAAAATTTTGATGACGGCAGAGAAAAAGCAACCACATCACGAACAATCGCCCGCGCAACAGTCGGCGGAGAACGCCTCTTCCGTCGTGCAGCCGACGCACTACGAAGCTGCCAAGCAGGAGATTAAGACTGAACGCGAACTGAGCGCGGAGGCGGCATCTTTTCCGGGTGATAAGACGCCGGTCGCCGTCCATCCCGGCGTGTCTGCGCAACCGCCCGCCCGTCACACTGGCATCGATATTGAGTCGGTCAGCGAAGCGGCGGGCGGCATGCCGGCGGTGGTGTCGAGCGTGAAGCATGCCTGGCGCGAGATGGGCGCGGTGCGCTCTCTGCGCACACTGTCGCAGGTGAATCAGAAGGACGGCTTCGACTGTCCGGGGTGCGCATGGCCCGACCCCGACGGTGAACGCTCGCACGTCGAGTTCTGCGAGAACGGCGTCAAGGCCGTCGCGGAAGAAGCGACGCGGGCGCGCGTCACGCCGGAGGTTTTTCATCAGTGGAGCGTCGCGGAGTTATCGCGTCAGACAGATCACTGGCTCGGCAAGCAGGGGCGGCTGACGCACCCGATGCTACTGCGGCGCGGCGCCACACACTACGAGCCGATTAGTTGGAATGGCGCCTTCGCGCTTGTCGCCGGCGAGTTGAACGCGCTCGACTCGCCTGACGAAGCGGCGTTCTACACGTCGGGCCGTACCAGCAACGAGGCGGCGTTTCTCTATCAACTGTTCGTCCGGCAGTTCGGCACCAACAACCTTCCCGACTGCTCCAATATGTGTCACGAGTCGAGCGGCGCGGCGCTGACGGAAACCATCGGCATCGGCAAGGGGACGGTCACGCTCGAAGATTTCAACCTCGCCGAGGCCATCATCGTCACGGGGCAAAATCCCGGCACCAACCACCCGCGCATGCTCACGTCGCTGCAAGCCGCGAAGCGAAACGGCTGCAAAATCGTCCATATCAACCCGCTCCCCGAAACCGGCCTCAATCGGTTCAAGCACCCGCAGGAGGTGGACGGCGTGTTGGGGCGTGGCACGCTGCTCTCCGATCTGTTTCTACAGGTGCGAATCAACGGCGACGTGCCGCTTCTGAAAGGCATCATGAAAGAGATGCTTGAAGAGGAAGCGCGTCGTCCCGGTGAAGTGCTCGATCACGAGTTCATCGCGGAACACACCGCCGGCTTTGCGGAGTTCGCGCGTGCGCTGAATGAAGACGGGTGGGACGACATCATCGAAATGAGCGGCATCACGCGCGAGCAGATGCGCGAGGCCGCGCGGCTCATGATTGAGTCGAAGCGGACGATTGTGTGCTGGGCGATGGGATTGACGCAGCACAAGAACGCGGTCGCGAACATTCAGGAGATCGTCAACCTGCTGTTGCTGCGCGGGCAGATTGGCAAACCGGGCGCGGGCGTGTGCCCGGTGCGCGGACACTCTAACGTGCAGGGCGACCGCACGATGGGGATTTGGGAGCGACCAACCGACAGCTTTCTCGACGCGCTGGCCCGCGAATTTGATTTTGCGCCGCCGCGTCATCATGGCTATGACACGGTCGAGTCAATCAAAGCGATGCACGTCGGGCGTGTCAAAGTCTTCTTCGCGCTCGGCGGCAACTTCCTCTCCGCGACGCCGGACACCGAGTACACGGCGGAGGCGCTCAGAAGGACGCGCCTGACCGTGCAGGTCTCGACGAAGCTCAACCGCGCGCACCTCGTGACCGGCGAGCAGGCTTTGATTATGCCGTGTCTGGGTCGCACCGAGCGCGATGTGCAGCGAGCGTGCGCGCAAGTCGTCAGCGTCGAGGATTCGATGGGCGTCGTGCATGCTTCGCGCGGCACGCTCGAACCGGCGTCACCG
>JACDEG010000096.1 GCA_013816505.1 Pyrinomonadaceae bacterium
CGGGGATTTCAGTTGCTCAATCAAGTAATCTGAGAGTTGTCCGAACTTGATTTGATAGACCGTCCTTCCCGTCTCATCCGCTAGTTCTTTGAATCGACACCACACCAACATGGCACACGCAATATGATTGCGTTGGATTCTTGCCACTCGACATTGACACCGCTCAAGCCCTGTGACCTGTTTGACTTCGCGATGCAACTGCTCAATCTTCCATCGGATGGCACACACCTGTTGTGTGTCATCGGTCGAGTGTTGAGTCACATCGAAGGTCTAAGATGTAGTCCGTGCGGTCGGTAGAAACCACCAGCCGGAACAGTTGGAGGCGATGTCCTTTGGGGAAGTCCTTGACGTGGACTTGCTTGCCGCGTGCTTGTTCTTCCTCGCTCCACTCCAGCGAGTCCACGCGTTGGTATGAAACCGCGCTCCCATCGCCTTCGTCGACTTGGCGATTGGCTTGGAGGGGGCAGTCGTACAGCTTGCCCTTGCGCTCAATATGCAGCATGAATTGCCGAGTCGCGTACCACGTGTCCATCAGTACCGCGCGAAATTGCAGTTGTTTGCTGTGAATCGCCAAGTCGAACATCTCTGTGGCATGGTCGAGTTTGGTTTTGCCATCCTCCGAGGGAGCGAAGATGCGATAGTCAATGAGCCAGAACTTGCTGAGTTCCGGGTTGACATAAACGCAGGTGACGATGCCGATGCCGCGAATCACTGAATGGGTATTGCCGCTCCACTGCCGCCGCACCAGTTCGATTGAGCGTGAGTGATTCTTGTCGGCGACCGTGTCGTCATAGAGCACGTAAGCGTTCTCGCGATGCGATGATCTGTGCTTGGCTCTGTTCCCAGACGAGGCGTGGGGGCAGTTTGTCATCGCGCATCAGGCGGTTAAGTTGGTCGTCACTGAACATGGCAGAATGCTCTGCAAAGTTCGTCAAGGTGTAATTGATCTGGCTACTCACCAGATATTAACAGTAATATAAGCGCGTCGGTCGGGTGCTGATAACCATGCGCTAATTATCAAGGATTTTAGCCTTCTGCGTAAGTCCTATCTTAAACTCCGGAGCGTCTATGCAGATCATTACAGTCGATCGATTCATTTCCGAACTCTGCGCCATCCCTGAAGAAGAATTCAACGTCGGCGCCGTCCACGATTTTGTGAAGAACCATCCCGTGGATGAATGTTCTCTCCAACCCTACTTCTTCTTCAGTAAGAATCGCTACACGCGCAATCTGATCTTCAAGAACGACCTCTTCGAGTTACTGGCGGTTTGTTGGGATGTAGGTCAAGCCTCACTCATCCACAATCATCTGGACCAGATCTGCTGGATGACGATGCCTGTAGGCCGGCTGCGCGTCCAGAACTTCCGCGTGCTTGAGCAGGACGGGCAGACCGGCTACTGCCAGCTCGAGCCGGCAGACGCATTCGACATCAGCGCGCTGATGTCCGCCGAGGTGGACCCCGCCGAGCCGGTACATCAAGTGCTGAACCTCCCTGAGTTTAATCAGCGGGCCGTGAGTCTGCACATCTACTCCAGACCTTTTGACCGCTGTCTGGTCTACTCCCCGGGGATAAAAGAGTACAGGGAGATCCAATTGCGTTACACCAGCGAATACGGCGCGTTGTGCGAGGGGGAGCGGCTATGATTTTACAGATGCACGTATACGAGCGGGCCGTGCGAGTCGCTGACGACGATCTCAGTAGTCCTGGCTTAGAACGCGGCCTCGATGGCGGCGTTGACCTCTTGCGTCATGGACTCGCGGAAGCGGTTCTACTCGAAGCCTTGCGGCCCGAACTACTCTGCTGTGACGACGCCGACGGCTCCTTCCATATCTGCCGAGATGTATATCTTCATCTTCCTCTCTTGCGCCTCGACTGTGACCGCGAAGCTCATCAGTAACAGCATCAAAAAGATCATGGGAGATTTCATTCACATTAGCTTTTCACTCTGCAACCTGCCTGCGGGTAAGAAATCTATGCATGAAAGGTACATAGTGTTTTAGTTTTTCTCCTGAGGTTGGGCTTGAGGGGTCGAAGGATTCGGGTCAAATCATTAACCGTGGTCCAACATTCGTCAGGTGACCGAATAGATTGCGAACGGAGTGCCGGCAATGCGCGTCAGTTCGAATAGCTCGGGCTCGACAATCGCCCCACCGACTGGCCGTCGCTCGCCAAAATCGAATCTTTAACAATCCTAAGGGCCATCGCATCAACTTGGTCGAACACATTAAAAATCGGCAATTCGGGAGGGGCAATGCTTTTAATCTCCTCATAGGCCGGAGGTGAGACTAAAAGAACGTCGACGGATTTGAGCATGTTTTTTACTTTTGATTTTTCTGCCGAAGTCACACAGATCAAGTCAAGCTGAGGATTGTCGAGCTCCACTTTCAGCACGTCCTTATAGAGGGACGCGGATTCTTGATCCCGGCAGATAAAACCGAAGCGGGCATTCTTGCCGAAAGCGTCGAGCTTGCGCCTCGTTTCCATGGACATGTGCGTAATCAGAACATGAATGTTGACGGGCATATTCCTGGCGGTCTCCCGGACTTCGTTGACATGAAATCCGGTGGTGACAATGTTCAATAGTTGGCTCGCTTCGGGTGAGACGTTTTGCAATTCATCCTTCAAATTTTTAAGCAGGACGGGCTTGACCGGTTGGCCTAAATAGCTCTTGAGAAGATGGGAAATTTCATTAATCTGAAGCGCGTTGCATTCTGTAAAAATGATCTGCTGTTTGGCTCCTTCGGCTGAGGCTTCCTGAAAGGCTTGACCAATTATTTCTTTGGCTTGCTCTAGACTTATGCCCTGACGCAGATAGTTTTTAAGGATATCTTTAGCCGCATCGAGCAACCCTTCTTCAGTGCTAATGGCGGATTTTGCGGGTACAGTAGGAACATTGCGCAGGAGCACGTGAGTTCCCTGACCGCGTTTCATTGAGAGGAGACCATCCCTTTCCAACTCCTTGTAAGCCTTCCGCACGGTCTCGAAATTAATCCCCAGTTCTTTAGCCAGGGCATTCACCGCCGGTAATTGGTGGTCAGCTTGAATCGCGCCAGTTGAGATGTAGTACTTGATCAGGTCTTTCAACTGCAAATACAGCGGCACTTTATTAGTCTTATCAATGAACCATTTAATCATTATCTCTTGCCCTCTTAATTGATGCCTATAGGTCTCCTGCCCCAAGTCTTTCCCACTCTTTATCGCTCGGTTTTCCAAAAACTTATATATATTTACATCTTAGGGGTAAAAGGTCAAGGTCAGTTTATAAAAGCCTCAAAATCCAGATGCTAAAAGAGTTGGTTGTGTTCTGGGGATTCTGCATTATGGGATTGAGATCGGCCGCTGAGGCAATAGTTTTTGAGGACCATAAAAATATGTTGACATTGTTCTACATATATATATAATTATGCATATCCGTAACAGCCTCAGTAGCCGCGAGTACTCAGTGTACTCAAAACTAAGGTCACTAAACGTAATCTTCAAGCTAGCTGTTGACAGTTCAATCGTATGCGGCAAGAGCGTTCGTCACTTCCACTGGGACCAGCCTATTCAAGAGCGATCAAGACGCCGCGATGCTGACGCCCTTCAAATAACGCCGAGCTGGTAACGGCAAAGATTCAGAGCGCGACGCAGAAGTCGCAGAGTTCGGCAAATGCTAATAGGCGCTAGGGGAGACCTTATACGCCAACTGGCATTCAATCACCCCTTAATGAAAAGTTCTAAAAGGAGCATAGAGATGAAAAAGTCTCAATCTGAATATCTCGTCAACCGGGCCATCGCGATCTTAGTGACGGCCTCCCTCGTCGTCGCCTTCAGCTTGATCTGTGAGGTGCCTCGCGCCCGTGCACAGTCAGCCGTCGCGACTTTGAGTGGAACGGTAGAAGATCCAAACGGAGCGGTCGTACCCGGCGTGACCGTCACGATTTTGAATCCGGGCACCGGGTTCGCGCGCGAGGCCACGACGAATGACGCCGGAATCTATACCTTCCCGTCTCTTGCTCCCGGTAACTATTCGGTGACGGCGCGGGGCGGCGGGTTCCCCTCCGTGGAGATTAAGGATGTGGTGCTCAACGTCAACGATAGGCGCTCGCTCCAGATTCAGTTGAAGCTGGGTCAAGTCGGCGAGATCGTTCAGGTCACCGACGAGGCCTCTCTCATCAATGAGTCTTCGGCGGTGGCAACGACTATTGACCGCCAGTTTGTCGAGAACCTGCCCTTGAACGGAAGAAGCTTTCAGGGGCTGGTCGCACTGTCTCCCGGAGTGGTGATAACCGGGACCAGCGGTGCGGAGCAGGGGCAATTCAGCGTCAACGGGCAGCGCACCGCTTCCAACTCGTTTTCCATAGATGGTGTCAGCGCCAACTTCGGTGGTATTGGCACCTCAAACCTCCAGCAGTCCGCTGCGGGGGCGCTCCCCGCCGTGAGCGCACAGGGCGGCACCAACAGCCTGGTCTCTGTGGATGCGGTGCAGGAGTTTACCATCCAGACCTCCAGCTATGCTCCGGAGTTCGGTCGCACCCCTGGGGCACAGGTCTCCATCCTGACCCGCAGTGGGACGAACGACTTCCACGGCTCGGTTTTCGAGTATTACCGCCACGATGCGCTGGATGCCAACGACTTTTTCGCTAACAGTCGTGGTCTGCCGAAAGCGGCGCTCCGGGTGAACGACTACGGCGGCGTAATCGGCGGCCCCGTTTATCTGCCGCGCTTTGGTGAGGGAGGGCCAGCATTTTTGAGCGGCAAGAATCGGACGTTCTTCTTCTTCTCTTACGAGGCGCTGCCCTTGACCCTGCCACAGACCCGGCTGACCCAGGTGCCTACGTTGGCTTTGCGCCAAAACTCAAATCTCTCGGAAGGGCTCCGGGCTATTATCAACGCATATCCCCTGCCCAACGGCCCGGTTCTCGCAACCGATTCCGATCTGGCTGAGTTCAATGCTTCATTTTCCGACCGCTCGGACTTAACTTCATACAGCCTCCGCCTGGATCACAATTTGACCTCTCGGTTCCAACTCTTTGGCCGGTACAGCAATGCACCTTCAAATAGGATCTCGCGAGCGCCGGGCCAGACGCTCGCCGCGAGTACTATACAAGACTCCGATTTCAACACCCGGACGCTGACGCTGGGTTCCACCTGGTCCATTAGCGATAGCTTGATCAACGACCTGCGCTTCAACTACTCGACGCAAAAAGTCAACTCAACAACCAGATTAGACAATTTTGGGGGCGCGGTTCCGTTTAATGCTTCGGCATTCTTCACTACGCCCCAGCCCTTTACCGAAGAAGAATCGCTTTTTTCGTTCTTCTTGTTGAGCGGGACAAACGCGAGCCTACTCCTCGGCAAGGACGCAGAAACTAAGCAGAGGCAACTCAACGTGGTCGATAATCTCTTCGTCGTCAAAGGCTCGCACAGCTTCAAGTTCGGCGGTGATTACCGCCGTCTCTCACCGATCTATGGCCCCCGGGATTTTCAGGCACAGATTTACTTTCAACAGACGGCTGATGTGCTTCCCCCTCGCGACCCTGTGACGGGTGCTTTTCTGCGTTCCAGCAGTCCGTATTTTAGCATTATAGAATCGAACCAGCCGGGCACGCTTTTCTTCAACAATTTCGGCCTCTACGGGCAGGATACCTGGAGAGCCTTGCCCCAGCTGACGCTGACCTACGGAGTGCGGTGGGATGTGGACTTCTCTCCGACATTCGGTGGCGGCTTGCAGCCCTTGTCCGCCACGAGCGCCGGGTTTACCGACCCAACGACGCTCGACTTAGCGCCCGAGGGAACGCCGCTCTTCAAAACTACTTATAACAACTTCGCGCCGCGCGTCGGAGCCGCCTATCAACTCCGGCAGAAGAAGGGGTGGGAGACGGTGCTGCGCGGGGGCTTCGGCGTCTTCTATGACCTGGCAAGCCAAGGAGTCGGGCAGCAGATTCAAGTCGGTCGTCCTCCGTTTGGCAACCAGAGTTCTTTCTTGGGACCCATCTTCGGCGGCATCTTTGGCCCTTCCGCCGCATTCCCGCTCCCTCCTGCTCAGGCTGCGCCGCCTGTCATCAGTCGTCAGGTTCCGGTGTTACAAAATCTTCCTCTGTTTGACCCGGAGCTTAAGCAGCCCTACAGTCTTCAGTGGAATGTGGCAGCGGAACAGAGCCTCGGAGCCAACCAGACCTTCACGGCCGCTTACGTGGCTGCCGTCGGCCGCCGCTTGCTCCGACAAAGATTTATCCCTGGGATAGTAAGCCCACCTGGGACAACAGGTCTCCTTTTCTTCCAGCCCACGTTGGTAGACAACACCTCCACTTCTGACTACCACTCGATGCAGCTCCAATTCCAGCGCCGTTTGTCACGGGGTTTGCAGGCGCTCGCCTCCTACACTTGGGCACACTCCATTGACACCGCGTCTACTGGCCAGAGCGCGATCGACACAAGCTTGAACATCTTTACTGATGGAGGACCGGATCGGGGTAATTCCGATTTTGACATTCGCCACACCTTGACGGCTGCTGTCAGCTACAACCTCCCGACGCCTTTCGAGAATCGCGCACTGCGCGCCGTCCTCGGCGGTTGGGGCGTGGATAACATCTTCACCGCACGGACTGCGCCCCCGGTGACCATTGAGTCCTCCTGCTGCTCCAGCCGTCCGGATCTCGTGCCCGGTGTTCCCTTATATCTGTCTGGCGACGAGTTCCCGGGCGGGAGGGCCATCAACCCGGCGGCGTTCTCCGACCCTCCGGTAGATGCGAGTGGTTTCAGGGCGTTACGGCAAGGAACGGTGGGACGGAACACGGTGCGGGGTTTTGGCGCCTGGCAGTTAGACCTCTCTCTGCGTCGCCAGTTCAGCCTGACGGAGCGGTTCAAACTCCAGTTCCGGTCTGATTTCTTCAATGTCTTCAATCATCCGAATTTCGGGCAGCCCGCCAACAACCTCACCTTCTCGACGTTTGGGAGGGCGCAGAGCATGTTGGGACGGAGTCTGGGACAAGGCGGAGGGTCCGGCGGATTCAACCCGCTCTTCCAGATCGGCGGGCCTCGCTCAACCCAATTAAGTGTTAAATTACTGTTCTGAGTAAGCCGCTATCACAACATCTCACCATCCGAGATGTCGGGGCGTAATGCCCCGACATCTCGATGGTCATTGGAGGATTCAATCCGCTCTACCGAAATCGGCTGCACGCAGAGGCAACGCAGGCAAAGGACACTCAGAGTAGTTGCCGAGTTCAGATTCAGGAGGCAATCATGAAGAGCTTTTGGCGCATGGGTCTTTTGTCGCTCGTCTGGGTGATGGCCGCAGCACCCTCACCAGCGCAAAACCTGATCGCTGATGACTCGTCCAAGATTCTGATCATTGAGTCCCGCTGGCACGAGTATTCGCCGGCCTCTAGTTACTATCACGGTTTCCCCGTGAGCGATTACTTTCGCCACCCTTACAACTACTATTTGCGGAAGGAAACTATCGACTCTTACAGCCAAGGTCTGCCCAATATCTACGCTCTGCCTCGTAGACCGGAGAAGCAATACGTCTATTTAGTGAAAGTCAGAAATGCCGGCGAGAAAGAGATCGTAGCTATTGATTGGGCCTATATCTTTGCCGATCCTGAAACTGAAAAGACAATTGCGAGCCACTCATCCCGTACTCGAGTGCAGATTCGCCCTCGCAAGCCCAAAACTTTAAGCGAGATTTCTGTGTGTGTCACCACCCACCCGTGTCATCAGCGTCCGAGCGCTCGAGAAGAATCCAGAATACCCGTTGGCCGAGCGCATAACGATTAACTCCATATCGTTTGCTGATAGGTCGGTCTGGACACGACCGGAGCCAAAATAAATGATCGGAGGGTATGGCTGGCTTCGGCACGCCTTACAGTGGTTAAGGTCATGATGTGGTTACAGGCGCAGAGGACTGAATCCTATTCAGAGGAACTCAATATCCAATGTCGTGCTCATTCATATTGGCTAAGTGGTGTTGGATGCGTTCGGGTCAAGGGCGGCAAGATCGCGACTCACAAGTTTGCGCTTAGTGCAGATGTGACTATGCGTGTTAACGATAAAATTGTTGTTGGTTCTGAGGAAGGCGCTGGAAAAGAGTCAGAGCAATGAGAGAAGCAAGCAAAATTTTGACTACTCTGATTGTATGCGTCTTGCTCTCAGTAGGCGCCGTTGCACAGCAAGCGCCCAAAGTCAGAATAGACTTCAAAGAAACAGTGCTGAAAAATGGGCTGCGCGTAATCACGGCAGAGGATCATCAGGCACCGGTCGTTTCTCTGGCCCTGACCTACAACGTCGGGGGCGCTAATGAGCGCAAAGGCCGCGGGGAATTTGCTCACTTGTTCGAACATCTGATGTTTCAAGGCACGCAAAACGTCGGTCCAGGGGAGTACAGCAACTTGATCTTAAATAATGGCGGCATAGCGAATGCGACGACCGGCGATGATCGTACCGCCTATTTCGAAACGCTGCCGGCGAACCAACTGGAGCTGCCGCTCTTCCTCGAAGCGGATCGGCTGCGCGGCCTCTCGGTTACTGAGGGGCGTCTCGACAAAGAGCGCAACGTAGTTCAGGAAGAGCGGCGCATGCGGGTGCTCAATCAGCCCTACGGCCGAAGCGACGAAGTCCTCACAGAAATGCTCTACGATAATTTCGCCTACAAACACGGCGGTATGGATTCTATGGAAGACATCAATGCTGCCTCGCTCGAAGAGATCAAAGAGTTCTTTAAGACCTATTACGCGCCCAATAACGCGGTGCTTGTTCTGGTCGGCGACTTCAAGACCGATGAAGCCGTCGCGCTAGTCAAAAAATACTTTGAAGATATTCCGCGTCAGCCTGATCCGCCCGCAGTTGATCTGAGCGAACCAGAGCAGAAAGCGGAGCGCCGCACAACCGTGGAAGATGCGCTGGCTCGCGCACCGCAGGTGAGCCTGGGGTTCAAGGCGTCGCGCGGAAATACCCCCGATCTTTATGCGTTGCAAATTCTTTCAGCCGCGCTGGGGGGCGGACGAAGCTCAAGACTTTATCAAAAGCTGGTGAAGGAGAGAGAGATTGTCAATGACATCTCTTGCTCTGTCGATGAGCGGAGCGGGCCAAGTGCGCTCTACATCACGGCAACGCTCCGTCCGGATAAAAAGACGGAAGAAACGGAGGCGGCAATCTATGAAGAGATCGAGCGAGTCAGGCGTGAGCCGCTCTCCGACCTGGAGATTGAGAAGGCGAAGAATGCGACGACTCTCGCATTTATCTCAAAGATTCAGACTTCGCTCTTTCGCGCCATCTTCATCAGCCTGTACGCCGGTTACTTTAATGACCCGAATCTGATCAACACATGGCTGGATAAAACTGACGCTGTCACCAAAGAAGATGTCGCGCGCGTGGTGGAAAAGTATTTGAGGCCGACCAACCGCACGGTGGTCATCACGATGCCAAAGGCGAAAGCTGCGAGCACCGGTACGGCCGGGCAATAGGGAAGGGTGGGTGAATATGAAAATCAAGACCGAAATGAAATGGAGAGCGGACTTCGCGCTCGCACTGGCAGCGGCGCTTCTGTTGACGCTCATTCCGGCTACAGGCGAAGCGTGGCAGCAAGGCCGAGCGCCGGCTCAGCCACCAACGAAACCCACTGGGCAAGAGGCGCCAAGAGCCCAGCCGCCGGTCAACAAAGAGATTCTCAAAGTACGGCTGCCCCGTGCGAAAGAGGCGACGCTCAAGAACGGGTTGCGCATTATCGTGCTCGAAGGCTACAACCAACTTCCCACCTTCACGATGCAAATGGTCGTCTTGAGCGGTGGATTGTCAGACCCGCCCGACCGGCGTGGGTTGGCGAACTTCACTGCCGCGCTCTTGCGCGAAGGAACCAAGACACGCACCAGCCGCGAAATCGCCGACCAGTTGGACTCGCTCGGCGCGACGCTCACAACCGACGCGGGCCTGTCTTCCTTAACAAGTTCTGTGACAACATCCGGTTTGGTTAAAAACTTTGACCGGGCGCTCGATATATTTACCGACGTCATCCGCAACCCCAGTTTTCCGACTGATGAGCTTGAGAAATACAAGACGCGCACACTTGCTCAATTGCAGCTTCAACGAGCCACTCCCAATTTTTTATCGTGGGAGCGATTCAATCAGGCGATCTACGACGAGCATCCTGCCGGGATAGTCTCTCCGCCCTTGGATTCTTTGCAGCGCGTGACCTCCGCAGACTTCGCGCGCTTTCACTCTGCACACTACCTGCCGAACAACGCGATGCTGGCGGTGGTCGGCGCAGTGACGCTTGCCGAGATACTGCCGAAGATCGAGCGCGTCTTCGGGGATTGGAAGAGCGGCGCTGCGCCGAAAACGGTGATTCCTCCGACACCGACTCAACCTGCGACGAAGATTTACATGATTGATCGGCCCGGCTCGGTGCAGACGGGGATTGTGCTTGGCAACCTTGGCGTCACCCGCGACGACCCTGACTACTTTGCGCTTCAGGTGATGGATAAGATCGTGGGCGGCGGCCCAGCGGCGCGACTCTACTTGAACCTGCGCCAAGCGCACGGCTACACCTACGGGGCGTACAGCCAATTCAACAGTTGGAAGTTTCGCGGCACGTGGTACGCCGGTGCGGACGTGCGGACTGAAGTGACCGAAGGCGCGATGAAGGAATTCCTATACGAGTTGAAGCGCGTCCGGGACGAGCATGTCACGCCCGCCGAGCTTGACAGCGCCATGCGGGCGCTCGTCGGCAGCTTCGCGCTATCGCTCGAACAGCCGCAGACTCTTTTGCAAAACATCATCACGCAAAAGCTCTACAACTTGCCCGCCGATTATTGGGACACCTACCCGCAGAAGGTCGCGGGCATCAGCGCCGAGGATGTGCAGCGCGCGGCGCAGAAGTATGTTGATCTCGCGCACCTGCAAATCGTCGCCATCGGGGATGCCTCCAAGATACGCGACGTACTGGCGAAGTACGGTACGGTCGAGGCTTATGACTCGGAGGGTAAGCTGATTAAAGCAACTGACAGCAAGTGATCACTCGCGCGCTCAGTATCTCTTTAGATTAATCGAAGTCCCGTCCACATCCCCACAATACTAAGGAGGGTAGGGAATGGGAGTAAAGACGCGGCCTAATAACGGATTCAGCATAGCGCGGCCTGAAGTATTGGAAGTGCCCAAAGCATTCACTGACCGCGCTCAGCCGAATCTGGCCACTAAGCGGACGCCAGACATTGAAGACCCGGAAGGATTATTCCTGAGGAAAATCCTTTTTATCGTTTTAGTGCTTTTGCTGCTCGACTCAGCGCTTTTGCTGCTCGGCGCAGCAGAAGTTCGGGACGGGTCCGACATACGCGACAAACTGATGAAGTATGTCACCGCGGAACCTTATGACCACGAGTAGAGGTAGTTGAAGATGCCGGCAACAAATGCGGAAGGTGCGCGGAGAAACCTACTTATGAAACACGTAAAGCTCGCACTGGCCCTCATAGTCATACTAGCGTTCCTCGCTTTATTCAGCGGCACATACGGGCAAACAACCGTCACCAGTGTGATCGTTGTCCGCGCCGGACGACTATTCGACAGCGAAAAAGGTATTTTTCTGTCCGCCCGCGACATTGTTATCAAAGGCAATCTTATCGAAGCTGTCGGCGAAAATCTTCCGATTCCGAGTGGTGCGCGGGTCGTTGACCTGACACGCTATACCGTTATGCCGGGTTTGATTGACGCGCATACGCATCTGCTTTATTTGGAAAATCCGAGTGGCGGCTTGACTGCCGAAGGCGTTAAGGCAATTACGATGGAAGGAACGCCGCTTCGTGCGCTGCGCGGTGCGGCTCGGGCGCGGACATTTCTGCTGGCGGGCATTACCACCGTGCGCGACCTCGGCAATTCGGGACGATTCGGCGATGTCGCCGTCCGCCTTGCCATCAACGAAGGGAGTTTGGACGGTCCGCGGATGTATGTTTCCGGTCCTGGACTAAGCCCGGAAGGCGGACAGTTTCCCGGTTTGCAATTCAGCTATCGCGGGATTGCCGAAGAAGAATACCGCGTAGTGCGCGGGGCGGAAGATGCACGGCTGGCGGTGCGGGAGAATGTAACCTACGGCGCAAATGTCATCAAAATTTATTCGAGTGCCTCTCCGAATCCGGGATACCTCTCGTTGGAAGAGATGCGGGCGATTGTCGCCGAAGCGCGTCTGCTGGGCGTCAAAGTCACCGCGCACGCTACCAGCGACCTCGCCATCAGCCGCGCCGTCGAGGCCGGCGTTGACTCCATTGAACACGGCTACCGGGCGGAAGATGCCACGCTCAAGCTGATGAAAGAGCGCGGTGTGGCGTTAGTTCCAACCTATTTGGACAGCGTGAATCTTAAGCGGCTTTATGCCATTGCGCGACCGAATCGTCCGCGCACAGAGCAGGAACTTGCGGCGACACTCAAACAGCGATACGAACGATTGCAACGCGCCGTCAAAGGAGGCGTAACCATTGTGGCAGGTTCGGATAACTATATTGATCTGAACGTTCCGCAAGGCGAAGCCGCCAAAAGGGTTTTGTTCACCTACCACGATGCGGGAATGGAGACAGCGCAAATTCTCCAAAGTGCCACAATTAACGCAGCAAGACTCTTCGGAGAGCCGCGACTCGGAGTTATCAAGACGGGTGCTTTCGCGGATTTAATCGCCGTGGACGGCGACCCAATCGGAGATTTCAGCGCCATGGAACGGATCAGGTTCGTGATGAAGAACGGAATTATCTACGTTGGACAACCGTGAAATTGCTTCTGCGTGATGACCGAGTTCACCATAACAAGATCACCTCTCCATGCACCGACTCCCCGTGATTAAGGAGACCTACTCATGCGATCAGTAACTAGCCATGTCATATCGAAGGAATCACCAAAGAATATCATTAAAGAGTATCCACGATCTGGGTTATGCCATTTGCCAACGCCTCTGGAGGCAATGCCCAATCTTTCGCGGAAACTTGGAGGGGTTAATCTCTTCATCAAGCGGGACGACCAGACGGGGTTAGCGTTTGGCGGGAACAAGTCGCGCAAACTGGATTTCATCATGGCAGATGTCCTGGAGCAAAAAGCTGATTCAGTCGTTACGTGGGGGGGGATGCAATCTAATTGGTGTCGTCAAACTGCGGCGGCCGCCAGAAAGCTGGGCCTCAAACCCGTTCTGATTCTCTTTAAGAGAGCCAAGCTTCCGACAGAATGTGATGGAAATCTGCTCTTGGATTCTATTCTCGGCGCAGAGATAAAGACCATCGAGCTGGAAGAAGGAAAGAGCTTCATGGAGATTCACGCCGTCGAGGAGATACTTAAAACTGTTGTCGAGGAAGAGCGAAGGGCGGGAAATAACCCCTACATCGCTCCCATCGGAGGATCATTTCAGGAAGGCTCGATGAGGAAACCTTTGGGGGCAATTTGCTATGTGGATGCGATCAGCGAACTTGTGAAGCAGGCTGAAGCGGAGGATGTGCGAATAGATTACTTGGTTCACGCTACTGGTTCGGGCAGCACACAGGCGGGTCTCATCGTGGGCGCGAAGCTGTTCTACCCGCAAGTGAAGATAGTCGGTATCAGCGTTTGCGAGGACCTAAAGACGATCACCCGCTTTGTGAACACAATCGTTCATCGCACGTTTGAAGAGTTTGGGTTGAACACAGACCTCGACGAAGCGGACATCTGTATCTTTGAGGAATACCTCGGCGGCGGATACGGGATTCTCAATCATGAAACCGCGCAAGCGCTTCGCCTGGTGGCGGAGACTGAAGGAATCTTGCTCGACCCGGTTTATACGGGAAAGGCGATGGTCGGTTTAGTCGATCTTATCGGGAAAGGTTATTTCAAAAAGGGCGCTAACATCGTCTTCCTTCACAGCGGAGGCACACCAGCGCTCTTTCCATATCGCGAAGGAATTATGAACTATCTGAACGACGGCAATAGACATCAGTGATACAGATACTAGGTTTAATTTCCGCCCAAGCTTAATCCTTGAGCGGGTAGTGCTAAAAAAGTAATGCTATGCCTCCGAGAAAAGCCAAGAAAAATCGAGGCGTTTTCAAATCGTCAGCATTGCTTTTTTAGCACTACCTTCAAAATTACTCCCGCAGCCCCTGATGGGTTTTTGACAAATGCCCGCACGGTCAACCGGATGGAGTTCTGACCAGTCGTTGATGCTTCGCGAGGGTGTCTGGATCAGAGACAGGCGCGTAGGCCGTCAGTTGAAGATCGGGACTGTCGCCGATCTGTAAAGTCGTTTCCTCCATCACTAGACGCCCGACCTGCGTGTGGCTCAACTCCCGACGGCTGTGTAAGAGTCCGTCCTTAACGTCGTGACGGAGCCAGAACTCTCTAAACTCCGGGCTGTCTTGTTTGAGTTCTTCGATCAGTCGCACGGCTTCAGGGTCGGACTCATAGTGATGCCCGCACGCCCTGCGAAAGCGCGCGAGAACTGTGTGGGCGAAATCCTCCCAACCGACAAACAGTTCTTGTACTCTGTCGTCTGTGAAAACGAACCGCAGGAGGTTGCGCTCATTAACCGGCAACTCACCGAAGTCGCCGAAGAGTGCGACGGCGGCGCGGTTCCACGCGAGTATCCGCCACAAGCGTCCCGTCACATACGCCGGGCTCAGCTCCAGATCGTCGAGTAGGTGTCTGAGCGCGGGACCTACTGTCTCCTCTTGCTCGATGTCTTCGGTGATGGGCTGCTTCGCCAACAGAAAAAGGTCACCGTTTATCTCACGAACCACGGCGCCGGCGAGGTCTCGAAGATCGATCTTAAAGAATTTTCCGTTGTGCAGACCTTTCCCAGTACTCCAGCTC
>JACDEG010000545.1 GCA_013816505.1 Pyrinomonadaceae bacterium
TCTGCGAGCGCACCTCCTCGTCGTATTCGTCGTTGATCTCGCCAACTATTTCTTCCAATAAATCTTCGAGCGTGACGATGCCTTCCAGCCCGCCGTGTTCGTCAATCACAAATACAAGGTGCGTGCGTGCGGCTTGCATCGCCTTGAGCGTGTCGCCAAGTCGCGCCGTCGCCGGAATGAACATCGGCGGGCGCAAAAGTGTTTCCAAGTCGAACTCGCTCGCAAGTTGCGGATCAAGGTATGGCTCGAAGTCTTTGCGGAACAGCACGCCTGCGATGTTGTCGAGCCGCTCACGATAGACCGGCAGACGCGAGTAGCCCCACTTGCGAAAAGCTCTCTTGACATCTTCGAGCGTCGCCGTTTGAGCTATCGCATCCACATTCGTGCGCGGAATCATTGCTTCGCTCACTTCCGCGTCCGCGAAGTCGAAGACGCGGTTGATGAGCTTTCGGTCATCTTCTTCGAGGTGTCCGCTTTTGTGCGAAGCGTTAACGAGTCCGCGCAGTTCTTCCGCCGTGTAAACGGAAGCGTGCTCGCCCGAAGCGTGCAGTCCTAAAAGGCGCACGGTGCGCGTACCCGCCCAATCGAGCAGGCGTATTGGATAATAAAAGACTTTGTAGAACGCTTGCATCGTCCATGCGATAGCGAGCGCGGTCTGCTCCGCTCGTTCAAGCGCGATAGTCTTCGGCGCGAGTTCGCCGAGCACGATGTGCAAGAAAGTAATGATCGAGAAAGCGATAGTGAACGAAATTGTATGCAGCACCGTCTCGGAGACGAGTCCTTCGAGCGGCATTTCCAGAAGGTGCGCGATTGCCGGTTCGCCGATCCAACCGAGCGCGAGCGATGAGAGCGTGATGCCAAGTTGCGTCGCCGAGATGTAACCGTTGAGGTTGTCAACTAAACCTAAGAGACGTTGCGCGCGTTTGTCTCCATTTTCTGCCAATGTTGCGATGCGCGAACGGCGCACGCCGACGAGCGCGAACTCCGAAGCGACGAAGAAGCCATTGGCGAGGACGAGAAAGACGACAAGAGAGATGTTAAAGACCGTTGTCATTGTGTTTTCACAGGAGGTGAACGCTTACGGTTGGAGCATTCTGCTTGACCTGATTCTCAAGCGCTTGGTCAAACGTAAAAAGCCTCGTTGGTCCTTCTTGGGTAAGCTCAAGCGTTGAGCCGTTCGTCCTATCGGTCCAGACTTTTCGCACAGCGAGATTCCGTTCGGGTTTCAGACGCGCGCATTCTATTTCTTAAGCCGGGATTTTGCCAACTCTGTTTCCGCTTCGGCGCGCAGCTTATTCAACTTGCGCCGCCGGTATCACACCGCAATAGACTCCCGGCGAGCGGCGAGTGTATAAAGGTGACTCGAAGTGATGTTTCCGACAAAGCGCTGTGACGCACCTTTCACGAAGGTGTGGGAGGATGCGGCTCAATCAATGTCATCTGTTGATGCGGCAGACACTTTCAGGGGATAACATTATGGAAACCGATGTGGGACGAAATGTGACGGTCTGGATGCGCGGCGCGGACGTGCCGGCGCAGTCCGGGTTAACAGAGAATACACAGGCCGACGTGTGCATCGTCGGCGCCGGAATCGCCGGGTTGACGACCGCGTACATGCTGACACGCGAAGGCAAGTCAGTCGTCGTGCTTGACGACGGCGTAATCGCCGGCGGCGAGACGGTGCATACCACCGCGCACTTAAGCAATGCCAACGACGACCGCTACCACGAGCTTGAACGGATGCACGGCGAGCAGGGCGCGCGCCTCGCGGCCCAGAGTCACACGGCGGCGATTGATCGGATCGAACAGATCGTCAGAGAAGAGGAGATCGATTGCGACTTCGCGCGGCTCGACGGTTATCTGTTCGTGCCGGAAGGTGAGTCGAAAGATGTGTTGGACGATGAGTTGAAAGCCGCGCATCGCGCCGGGCTGACGGGCGTGGAGAAAGTTGAGCGCGCGCCGCTTGAGAGCTTCGATACGGGTGCGGCGCTCAAGTTCCCGCAGCAGGGTCAGTTTCACATCATCAAGTACATGGCCGGACTAGCAGACGCCGTGAAGCGCAACCGCGGCCGCATCTACACGGGCACGCACGTTAATAAGATCAAGGGCGGAAAGTCGGCGCGTGTCGAAACCGACAATGGCCACACCGTCACCGCCGGATCAATCGTCGTTGCGACCAACACGCCGGTCAACGACCTGGTCGCGATTCACACCAAGCAAGCGCCGTATCGCACCTACGTCATCGGCGCGCGCATTCCACGCGGTTCTGTCCCGACGATTCTTTTGTGGGATACGCCCGACCCATACCATTACGTCCGCCTGCAAGCGATGAGGGGTGACGGCGGCGGCGGTGCGGAGTATGACGTGTTGATCGTCGGCGGCGAAGATCATAAGACGGGTCAGACGGATGATTACGACGGGCCGTACGCGCGGCTTGAGGCGTGGACGCGCGAGCGTTTCCCGTCGGTCGAAAGCATCGAGTATCGCTGGTCTGGACAGGTGATGGAGCCGGTCGACGGACTCGCCTACATCGGGCGCAACCCGCTCGATGCGGACAACGTCTTTATCGCGACCGGCGATTCCGGGCACGGCATGACGCACGGCACGATTGCCGGGATGCTTTTGACCGATCTGATTCTCGGTCGCAGGAACGAATGGGAGTCGCTCTATGATCCGTCGCGCAAGCCGTTAGGCGCGCCCGTCGAGTTCGCGCAGGAGAATCTCAACGTCGCCGCGCAGTACACGGATTTAGTCACGGGCGGTGACGTCAGTTCGGTTGATGAGATTGCATTGGATAGCGGTGCGGTGATGCGGCGCGGGTTGTCGAAGATTGCGTTGTACCGCGACGAGCGGGGCACGGTTTATCAACGGTCGGCAATCTGCACGCACCTCGGCTGTGTCGTGGCGTGGAACGATACCGAGAAGAGTTGGGATTGCCCGTGTCACGGCTCGCGCTTCGATAAAAAAGACGGTCACGTCCTGAACGGCCCGGCAATCAGCGCACTCGCAGCAGTGGATGAGTAGTTTCAAATGCGAAGATGGTTAGTGCTCCGAAATCGGCATGTTGTGTGGCGCGAAAATCAGTTTCACACAGAGGTACAGAGATGAAGACACAGAGAGCACAGAGAAAAAGTTCAACTCTGTGCTCTTCGGTGAATCTTCTGTGTCTCTCCTGAGACACCGGCCCCGCGCCTTCACTCATCTTCGCTTATCCAACCATCTCGATAAATCAAAACAAGTAGTTATTGCCCGCGCGCGCCGCTGAAGTCGTAGGTGACATAGAGGCGCAGCGCCCCGTCCTTGATCTCGGCGCGCACATCTTTGGCCTGTGCCTTCAGCGTGCCGTTACTCGCCTGAACGGGTACGGCGAGCGTGAGTTGCTGCCCGCGCATGATGATCAGTGGGTTGACGCGCTGGTTGATCGAGTTCTGCACAAACTGCGTGACGATGCCGCCGAAGAACGGTGGCACGCCTTCGAGATTAACGCCCTGCACGTTGATCTGGCCGTAGACTGTTTGATCGGCCTGATTAAAGTTGAGGGTGATGTCGGCCTGTGCCCAGCCACGGATCGGCACGCAATTGCCGAAGGCGTTATAGCTGCCGCTGAAGGCCATCGGCGCAAGCATCTGCCCATCCTGGAAACGCACGCCGGTGCGCACGCCGCTACCTTCCGGAGCAACGACGATCTGGCTCTCGCAGCCGCCCTGCGTGTTGATGAAGCGAACGCCCGTCGCCGCATCAGACGGATCAAACGGGATGACTCCTACCGCGGAAGCCAGCCTGAAGGTCGGCGCGTTCAAGTCGCGGAAGATCGTCTCAAAGAGCGTCCCGAAGAACTGCTCATCAAGCGTCAGCACCGCAGTACCTGGCGGACTGCCGCCCGCTTCGGGGGCGCGCACCGGTTCGCCGGGCGGCTTTTCGATGCGCGCTACGCCGACGAGCAAATAGTAGACGAGCGCGGCGCCCACGACGGCCCCAATCAGCAAGGTTAAGAGGTATCGCATCGCAGTCTCTCTCCGGTTACGGTCTGGTGGTGGGTGATGTCGCGGGTGACGTGGTTGCGGTCGGCGCGGGTGACGCTGTGGCGCCCGGACTCGTCATCGGCGTCGCCCCGCTGCCGCCCGACATCTGCTGAGTCAGTCCGCTCATAAAGATTTGAAGGAACCCGGCGATAGCCGCGGCCTGTTGCTTCAACTGTTCGGCGGTGAGCACTGCGTACCCTGTCGGCAACTCAAAGTCAGCCGGGTTGACCTCCGTTTGAAC
>JACDEG010000097.1 GCA_013816505.1 Pyrinomonadaceae bacterium
GCGCGCTTTAGTTTCGTTAAGATGCGGCGGGTCAACAAACTCGCGCTGCCTGACGATTCTTTCATGACTTTTGTGATCATCAGCTATGAACAGCGCCGGACGGCGCGCGCGGATGACAGACGCGCGCGATTTGTGACGGACCCTCTCTAGTAACATCTTCTTCTGGTAGTGCTGCGCGATGAAGACCCCGTCGTCGCGCATTGGATTCATCCCGTGCGTCATGCCGCCTGGCAGATCAACCGTCAAACCGCCCGTGAGGTATGCTACTTGGCCGAAGCTTGCTTGCAGCCGGATGCTGTACTCGCCCGGCGGTGCGGCGACATCCACCGTCACGTTGAACCGCAGCACCTGCGTCGCGCCGAAAGCTTGCTGTGTCACGCTTGATTGATCGACCGTCACGAAGGGTGAAGTCACACTGATGCCGCCCGACGGCACCTGATGAACGTTCTCTCCGCCGACGAGGACCGTCAGAGTTCGGCCCGGCACGAGCGGCACGGCGACGGTCGAAAGCTGGTCGTTGGCTCCGAGCAGGGTCGGGTTGACGAACTGTTGCCCGCTTAGCACATTGATGTTGAGAACGGTTGATGTGTTAGGGGCGACGGCGATTGGCGCGGTGGTCTCGGTTGTGACGAACGGCGCGATGATCGTCGCGTCCAGGCCGGCGTAGGCACCTTTTCGCGAAGCTATCTCCGACACGGCGATTGGCTGGGCGAGGTGCTCGGCGATGATGCGATACTGTCCCGGCGGCAGCCCGTCGATCCGGTACCGTCCGTCCGCGAGAGCAATGTTCCCGCCTCGGACCCGTCCAGTGGTCGACTCCTCGGCCCAGACGTGTGCGCCGAAGGCAGCGCCCCCGCCGCCGGCATAACTGATTATCCCGGCAATCGTTCCCGTGCCCTTCGTCGGCCCGTAGATGGCGCGGACGCCGGCGCGGTCGTCGGACGCGAGTGTGCGGGCCGTCAATCCCGACAGGTCATACAAACTGTTGCGTCCCTGCCGCGGCTGCATCGACGCGCCCACCACGCCGGAATGCTCAAGGCCCAGCAGGTGACCGATCTCGTGGACGAACGTTGCTTCAAGGTCGTAGCTGCCGGGCGTGCCATCGGTGGAAAAAAAGCTCGGCGCCAGTTGGCCGCTCGCGTCGCGCGCCGCCACGTTCGGGTTAATCGCAATGTCGGCGTCGATGATGGCGCCGGTCGCGGTGTTGAAGGAGAGGCGTGTGCGCCCCGGCTGTTCGGCGCTACTGAAACTGTTACCCGTCGCGACGGTCATCAGATTGACGCCGTCGTTTGCGAGTAACTGCGCGTCACTGCTCGTCTCGATGAAGTCGATGTCAGCCGCCTCCGACCAGCGGGCGAGTGCGCGCCGCGCTGCGCCCACCACGTCGCTGCCCGGCTTAATGTTTGATGGCGGCGTGTAGAGTGAAGACGAGAAGGCGACCGTCACAGTGCTGGCGGGCCATCTTAACGACACCGCAGCGGAACTGTTTGTGAATTGAAGACTGTAGGCGTGCGCGGGAATCGACGGCCAGAGCAGCGTCGCGACGAGAAGGGCGATGGACGTAATTCGGAGCATCTTCGATTCTACGAACGAAAGGTTCTTCAATGAAGAGCCCGACCACAAAAACTGTCGGCGCGCTGTTCGGGACGTGAGGGCGCGGCCTCGCGGGAACGGAATTAAAAGCGGGCGCGCTTGCAAGTTACCTTAGCAACAACCAACCGCGACTTCAATGAGCCGGTTCGCCGACTCTTAGTACGAAAACTCCAGGACGCACCCCCTTAGTAATGAAACGGCAGTAATGAAACGGCCCGTGCCTTTCGAATTAACTTACATCCACCGTCGAAGGATGCGCGGGCAACTCGACGGCCTCAGCGACGCTTGATGGCGCGAGGCGCGGCCGAGCCGACCGTCGTTGACACAGACGTTGCCTTTCCATCCGCAATCGCGGCCGCATCATCGAACGGAGGCGGCTCGTTCGCGGCAAGGCGTGCGCCGCCGAGGTCGGACCAGGCGACGATCATTAACAGCGCCGTCACGCTCAACGTCGCCAGGACGTAAAGTACAGCGACCTGCTCCTGCACAAGCAAGACGGTCACAACTATCGCGACGGCGGCGCTCCACAAAAGCGCGAGGCGGCGACGGCGCTTGTGCGTTGCCACCGCGGACGATTTCCGATCCATCCCGATTCACTCCTTACGGTTCGACTCGTCGAGTCGGATGATAAGTAACTGTACGAGGGACAAGCTATCGAGCGATTGACGCCGCTTGTGTCCGACAGCGCCTTCCCGACAAATTTATGGAGGCTGAATTCTTGAACCTAGCAAAAACGGGGGAGGCTGATCGCGTTCGTGCAAGCCAACCTCCCTTGTGACGTTAGATCACGGCGGAGTTTAGTAAAGCACACGCAGCGGCAGTGAACCGGTCATCGCGTTGGCCGCGTTGGGCACCGATCCCTTGAGAATGTTCAGCATCGTCGTCGCAAACCCACGGCTGTCGGGCACCTCGACCACGTCGTACGGCTGGAGAGCGAAGTCCTCTATCTTCTGCTTTCTGATCGCGTCGAAATCCACTGTCAAAATTTCCTGCTCTTTCGAATCCGGCTTCTGACGGAAGATGCGTATCTTACTCGGCTTCGCGTCCGGTCGCAGTCCGCCCACCTGCGCAATCGCGCGTGTCAGCAGCAACTTGTCGCGGTGGTGAACGCCCTGCGGGCTAATGACCGCGCCGGTCACGTAAACCGGCGAGGCTTCGGTGACGATCACGATGTCGCCCGGCCTGATGATCGGGTTCGCTTCGAGTTTGCCCACTCTGAGGTCGGTGAGCCGGTAGACCAGGAAGGGCAGCGCCAACGGATCATCGGAGACCTTGCGCTCAGCTAAATCCAGCGGCTCGCGCTCTTCGCACATCACACTCTCGGTGTGGAATAACTGAATCTCGCCGCCCGCTCCGTCCGTTACGCCTCCCGAATAAGAAAGCAGTTCAAGCAGTCGCACACCGCGCCGGTTCATCACCACACGCTGCGGGTTGCGGACAGCGCCAAAGACCACAGCGGGAGGGCGGCTCCGCGCCTCGGCAACCCGCAAACTGACCTGCGGACTTTTCAGAAACTTTTTCAGCGCCGTCGTCACGTCCTTTTTAATCTCCACGTCGGTGCGACACTTCGCGGGGATCGGATCGAGAAAAGGAATTTCGATAAAGCCCTCGTCCGTCACTTGCAACCGGTCGGTGAACTGCGGCTCGCCAAAGACCCTCAGGTCGAGCACATCGCCGGGGCCGAGTAGATATTTTTTGACACCCATCTGGTCGAACGCGCCGGCTCCACCGACAACATCGCCACCGGCGCTGGCGTTGACTACGCTGCCCGCCGTTGATGGTGCCGAGGACGCTTCCTGCTGCGCCCGAACAGTCGGGGCCGCGCCGGCACACAAGGCGCATATCGCGGTTAATACAATCAGTATCTGAATCGTTTTCATAATCCGTAACCCCAGAGTGAAATATTCGCCGTCGGGAATGAGCAACAAATTTAGGTTAACAGTTTTCGTAGATGTCGGGAACGTCGCCAGAGGCTGCCTGGCGTCATACTTTAATCCGTCATCGAACCGAGCCGCGAATCTGTTCCGTGTCACAACGTTGGCGGAAAGAACAGCACGCCTGACCGCTTGAGCAATAGTTATCGTCCCCAATGAAACAGAGGCCGTAAATATCAAGCCGCGATTGTCGCACAAGAGGTTGTAAAGGCCAATTACGCAGCCGGCGATGAGTTCCGCCGAGGCCCCGGTGACAGGCACATCTCCGAGCCGTCACACACAAACCGTCACATACAGCATTGCGCTGAGGCTACGCGCGGACAGAGGGCGAGTCTTCACTCACCTCTTTTTCGCCGCCGCCGAGACGCGCCTGCAGGCACTTGATCTCGTGCCCGATCTTTGCGGTCGCTTCCTCGCGCGCTTCCTCGCTTATGTCAGCCCGCGAAAGATAGAAGAGCGCGTCGCTGTAACGGGCAATCGCACGCACGTATTTTCCACGGAAGGCAGCGCGCTCGGCCATCTCGACCCAGTGCGCGACCTTCACGAAAGCGATAAAGTCGCGTACAACCCTCTCTGACGCACGCAACTCGGCTCCGTCCGGGTACAAGTGCAGCGCTTCACCAATCACGTCAAGCGCGCGCTCGGCCGTTTCGATTTTGTCTGACTGGCGTACACGCTTCTGCGCCTCGTGCGTCAGGCGCGTGGCCTCGCCCCGTGTCCACATCAGGAAGTGATGTTTTTGCAGTTCGCGGACGCGCTCTTGCCCGGCCCGCAGCGCGAACCGCACGTCGGCAGAGGCATGGTGCAAGCGTATCGCGTCGTCGGCATCGATGAGATACTGCCGGCACAAGTAATAGGCGTTAAGGTGGGCGGCGTGCGATGCATCCCTCGCCTCCGTCTCCGCGATCCGCCGCTGAAGTGAGCGGAGGGCGGCAGCAGAGGCGTTGACACTACTCACACCGCTATTGCTGCCAGATCCTATCGCTCGCAACCTTGCGGGGCGAAACTGTTTGCCGCCCATCTCTGATTCCAAGTGCTGAATGTAACGTGCCCATGCGCGGCGCATGTAAGCCTCGCGCACCGCCGCGGCCAGCACCATCACAAGACCCGCCACCAAGCCCGCCGGCAGCCACGGCGCGTCATCGCCGGACGTACTCATTATCCACCACAGCGTGGAAAAAAGTAGAAACGAGAAGGCGCCCAATGTTAGCGTGTACCCGGTGCTGGAGGGCAGGCGCGCGTGCTCGCGCTTACGCCTCTGAGTCGCCTTTGCTCGCGGGCGCGGGCTTCTGCCGAGGGGATGATGGGCTGAACGACTAATCAACTAAATCTCCGTGGTTCAAAAGCCGAGCGGCACGGCGAGATTTGATTCGATTAAAGACCCGCGTCATTCGAAAAACCCTTCTCTGCTAAATTTTTATGTTGCAGGCTCGAAGTGCTCGCGGCGAGTTTTATACTCAACTTTTCAACGCCCGCTGTCAACAAGGTGAGCGCGTCGCGGATGTGCGTGGCGCTGCCGGCTTCCTCAGTGCCGTTGTGACGCGCGCGTTATGCTGGAAGTGGCGCGCGGCGGTGGATTATACTTATGCCGCTCGCTAATTAAAGAGACGTTGAATCAGCAATCTCATGACGACTGTCCGTCTTGAGTGCATCCGTTATGGAAAAAGGCCGGATCAGCCTGGCGGTGCCCGCATTTCACCTCTGTCCGGCGGCTTCGGCGGCGCACACTGTCATCGAACGAGCGAAGAATGCGGCCTCTATGCAAAAAGCAGATACCGTGTCCCTGTGAAAATTCAACTTCTACCAAGTTCGTTCGATGAGCACGGAATCGCCAGTCTCGAACAGCGTCTCAGTTGCTACGTCGTCGACGACTGTGTCGCTATCGACGCGGGCAGCGTGGCGCTCGCCGTCAACAGCGCCCAGCGCGGGGCCGTCCGCGACATCATCATTACGCACCCGCACATTGACCACATCGCCACCCTTCCGATCTTCATTGATGACGTGTTCGCCACCCTCCAAGAACCGGTTCGCGTCCACGCCACCGCGGAGGTCATCACGCTGCTTGAGCGCGACATCTTCAACTGGACGGTATACCCGCGCTTCACCGAATTGAGTAACGACCGGACTCGTGTGATGGAGTACGTTCCATTCCGCCCCGCCGAGGAGTTCGCCGTCAAACATCTGAAGGTGACCGCGATCCCAGTCAACCACAGCGTCCCGACCGTCGGCTTGATTTTCTCCGACGGCGAGACGACCGTCGGCTTCAGTTCCGACACGGGCGCGACCGAGAACTTCTGGCACGCCGTCAATCGCCTGCCGCGCATCGACGCTTTGCTGATCGAAGCGTCTTTCCCGACCGCGCTCCAGCAACTCGCCGTAATCTCCGGCCATCACACGCCCGCCAGTCTCAGACGTGAGTTGCATAAACTAATCCACGCGCCGCTCGACGTTCTCGTCGTTCACCTCAAACCCGCGTACCGCGAGATGCTCGTGCGCGAGTTGGTCGCCCTCGACATCCCTAACCTGAGCGTCATGCAACCGGGCCGCGAATATGCCTGGTAGACAGGCGGACAGGCCGCCCCGTTTGAGACGACCTGCTGGAGCCTTCAGCGCGCGTCGATGAGAGAGAAGCCAGCCTCCCCGCGTCCCCGCGCACAAGTCCGTCAATTTATTCAGCGCAAAGTCCGGTCCCGCGCCCCTCCGCTTCGGAGCCGGCCAGCAAACCCTCGATGTGCTGGCGAGCCTTCCACGCGCCGGTGCGGGTCGCGGCCTCGATTCCTTCGGCCCACGCGCGGCGCGCTTCCTCCACCCGACCGAGGTTCACGAGCGCGGTGCCGAGCAGTTGATAGGCCGACGTGTAATCGGCATTAAGCTTGATGACGCGCCCCGAAGCGTTGGCGGCCTCGTCCCAGTTTTCGAGCTTGACGTATTCATTCGCCAACCCGTACCAGATCATCGGCTCGTCAGGTTGCGTTTCGGCCATTCCCTTTAAGGCGGCGATTCTTTCCTGTGACACGGCCTCTTCATACTCCTTCTGGTTTAGCGCAACGCCTCGAACTCGGTCTCGGTATGCTCGCCGGCAAAGCCTTCGAGCACCACGCGGCCGCTCGGCAGCAGCCGCACGACTTTGTATGTTCGCTCCGCGCGACTGCGGCCCGGCATTAGCTCACCGCGAAATGTCACACTCATACCGGGTCGCGCCCATCGGTCGGCGCTGCTTCGACCTTCGTCACGGCCCAGCGTTCTTCTCTGCCGCACGTTCTTCCTCCGCTTCAGCAGCAGCGTCGTGCCAAGCGCTCCGACCGCCACTGCCAGCGCGCCCAACCAACGCTTCGTACGCTCTCTTACCTTTCGGATTTCTCACCCTCCGCTTCTTCCATCAACACCAACTGCCGATACTGCCGATTCTAATGAGCGCAAGCTCCAAACGGGTGATCCGAGCTTGCGCATCATCGGGCCTTCGTTTGCGCCGCGCAGCGGTTTTTCTCGCCACGCCCGCTTTAGCATAAAGCATCAAGCTTGTCGCTGATTACAGGCAGGCCGCTGAGAGCCTTCTCGGCATTTATCGCCGTATAGTGTGACCACTCCTCCGGCACTTTATCTTCGGGAAAGATGGCCTCAACCGGACATTCCGGCACACACGCATCGCAATCGATACAGGTCTCAGGGTGGATCACCAACATCGTGTCATCCAGATGAAAAGCCTCGACCGGGCAGACCAACGCGCAATCCGTGTAACGGCAGTTGACACAAGGTTCCGCAACAACGTACGTCATCAGATTCGTCTCCTCATGAGGTGGGTGGAATTGGCAGTGCGGTTGATAGAAATTTTAACCAAATTGTGGCCGCACCGTCTGCCCACAGGGATTTTATTAGCGTGTCTATATTAAGCATGAATCAACACGATTTGAAAGATTTTTTTAACCCGCTAACACTCCGCCGTGTGCTCACCGGCACGCCGTCAGTGGTATTACTGACAGGCCCCTGTTTTTATGCTGCTGCAAGCTCATCTCGGCTCACTCACGCGCACACTGCCCCGCCTTGGTCGATGACTCGCAATCATACTGATACGTTAACGCACAAAGACCGACGAGAGCTTGTCGCACCTGCGACCAGGCTCCCGTCGGTCTTTGTAGCGTTCTATCCGTTAGTTTGGAGGTTCGAGAAGCAACCGCGAGGTCTGATCTCTAACTAGCTTGTGGTGTGGCATCCGGGAACAAGGCATTAATTGCCTGCCTCGTCTCCACACGGCGTCGTTGCTGAAGTTCATTCACCCAGCCAGTGACGGTGGCGACCATATCGCGTGCTGTTTCCTGAGGCGTCTTCTTCTCTATTGCGGGTGCTGCTTCTAACGCTGCCTGACGGTTTCGCTCGTCACGCTTGATCACTTTGATCGGGCTCTTGGTGTTCATGATGATTGCACTACCTTAATAATTTATTTCCGTGTCTTGCTTGGCTTAGACGACAAAGCAATCGAAAAAGTTCCTTTATGTTTGATTCTCACTTGCCGGTTTGACTGTGCGACTGCTCCACAGCAAATGTAGGGCCAAAACAACAGACGCGCACTCCTGAGGTTTTTGCGGGCAGAAAATAAAGAGAGCCAAAAAGATTGGAGCGTTGTTGAGATTGATTTTCAACCACCAAAGGCGCGAAAGATTACTTAGCGGCACTATGATGCTCAACCTATACTTTCGTTGCCCACATCTAGCGCCGGCGACTCACCATCACGTGAGTGCACACAAAGTCGCATCGAGCGGGAACAGTTGCCATGACTCGTGGCTTCATTACATACACAGCCGCCTGTAACAATCACGTTAGACTGCATCCGGCGCTCGCATCCACCGACGCACCACCGAACGTATCGGTGATGGCGCAGCGCCCCCTCACGTCGCGCGCCCCAGTTTCAAACGTGTGCTCGGTGCATCAACTCTATGAGCTTTGCAGATTGCCAAAAGCTCTTTGCTGAAGATGCGCTTTGCCAAGTCACCGACATGCACCGGTCGTGGCCGCGGCGTGTATCATTTGGACGAGACCCGTCAATTCGTTGACGTGCGTGGTGAATGCCTGACTCATCGTGAAGGTCACGTGCCTCGCCGCAGGCTGGCATAAACATTGCCCTTACCGGCAGTCGTTATGCGCCTTAGCGAAACCATCACCATCTATCTCGCCGTCGCCGCACCTATCGGCGTCTCTCAATACTTACGCGACAACGCCGCTTCTTCAATGAGTCGTGTGCGCGCGTTGGCGCTTGCGGCGTGGGCGGCGCTCGTGTGGCCGGTCACACTTTGGTTGATGTGGTTGAGCCATCGACGCGCGCGCGCCGGCGTGTCGGGCGGAAGCGACGCACCGTCGTTCGACCAAAGAATTGATCGGGCCAGGCGGGCGGTCCTGGCCGCGATTCATCATGTCGAAGACCTCCTGCAGCGTTCGCTGGATTTGAGCGGCGCACAACAGTCGCGATACGCGCTGTTCGCGGCGCGCGAAGCGTTTGAGAGGTACGTCGGGTTGAGCGTCGCCGCGTCTGAAGTGGTCACTGACCGGACGCCTTCGGCCCGCGAAACGGAGTTGTGCCGCGTCGCCGGGCGCCGGGGTGAGGATTTGCTAATCGCCGGTCTGTGTACGCATCGTCACAGCGTCGCCCGCTTGTCTGCACATCGTGACCGTGCCCGCAATGACGCTCTCCACGCGCTCGCCGAACTTCACGAGATGATAGGCAGGGATCGCGTTGCGATTCACGCCGTCGCCGCGCGGCAACTAGCAGAGTCGATGCTGCAAGTCGACACCCGCGCCATCGATCTTTTTTCGATGCTTGACGACCGGCGCGCGGCAACGACGACGGCGCGTCTACTCGACGCACAGTGCGCGCGTGTGCGACGCTATGACTCTTTGAGTTTCACGCCCGCGCCGGAACCCGCTGGCGAAGGTGTTACATGTTCGACACCCCTTCCACCCAACTCGCCCGTCATGCATCGGCCACAGAGTCCGACACTGGCGCGCGGCTGAATTGCTTGTTATGCCGCTTTGTATAATGGAACATGAAAAACAACAGAACGTGAATAGCCGATTGCCTTCCAAAATGTTGCTCTGGACGCTAGTGCCCATTGTGGCGCTCTTCATCTCGTGTAATGTCCCGCTTGGCGAACTATTCAGCCTGTACCAATGTGTCACTCGCCATGCGCAATCTATCGATGTTGTTGGAGTATGGGTGCCTGACCAAGCAACACGCGATGATACGCGCATCCGAGGACGCTATCCTGCATCAGTGCAACTGCACCTACACTTAAAAGAAGATGGCAAGTTCGAGATGATGGAAATGCCTGATTGGTGGATGGACGGCTTTGGTGATTCGCATGGAGGGTACAAATCAGGGGGCGGGTGAGTGGCGGCTCTCGGATGAGAGTGGGTGTTGGCGTGTTGATCTGGTGTTTCCCGATTTGTTCACCGGTTGTGGTTTAGTCGAGCACAAGGTTAAGAGCGAACCGCGTTACTACCTCCAGTTTGTGCTTGGCGATCCGGATTCTGGCAATGAGATGATCTTAGTAAAGCAGAAATGAGCGGAGTTTCTATGTCGGGCGGCACAACAACCGAACTCGCGCTCAGCAAGCCTTCTGCGATCAAGGCTCGTGCTCGCCCGCTCTGCCGGGATGCGGTTTTCGGCGTTATCTGCGCGGTCGTGGTCGGGGTGCTCACGTTCACCGTCTCCCCCCGCTTCACCGCCTGCTCGCGCGCGGTGGTATGATTGAGCCGGCACAAATCTGGCCGCTCGTGTGGGGCGTGTCGATGATCCTCGTCGCGCTGATTTCAAGTCCACACGTGTTTCATTTCTAAAAATCAGATGTTCCGCCCGTCGCTTCGGCTCTATGCTGCTCGCGCTGCTTCTTCTCTCACTCTTCCTGCTGGTGCTGCTCGGCTTTTACGTCTTTGTCGGCGCGCCGCACAGCCGCACGCACCAGACCTTCGCCGCCTTCGTCGCGTGCCTCGCGCTGTGGACGATCAAGGACATCGCGCTGTGGGGCTTCGGCGCGGGCGAAGTCTCGGCGGAGTGGTGGACAAGCGTGAGTTTCATCATCGCGCTGCTGTTGCAGTATTCCCTTGTCGTCTTCGCGTGGGTATTCCCTGAAAATGGCGGCGTACCTTTCAAGCGCGCCGCTGTCCTCTTCGCGCCGGGTGTGGTGCTGATTCCCGCGACGCTGACGGGCCTGATGTGGGAAGACGTCCGCTTCAGCGACGGACGATTCGCGATTCAATTGGCGCCGCTCGCCTATGCTTTCGGCCTCTACGCCTACGGCGTGTTCGCCTACGGCTTCGGCCTGCTGTTGTTGAAGTACAAGCGTTACCGCGGGACGCTGTGGGGTCAGCAACTCGGCGCGATTCTGTGGGCGCTGGTCATTACGGGAACGCTCAACACGCTCGCCAACATCGCGCTCCCGCTGGCCGGCATCTACACGCTGCTGCCCATCGGTTCGATCTTCGTGTTGCTCGGCGTCGTGATTTACGCCTACGCCATCTCAAACTTCAAGCTCTTCTCGCTACAGTCGGCTCTCGATCAGTTCCGGCTCTTCCCTATCGCCTACAAGGTCGCGCTGTCGATTGCCGTCGTCGCGGTGGTCAGCTTTCTGCTGCTGCAAATCCCGATAGTGTGGTGGAGTTTCGGGCCGGGCACGACGGCGCGGGCGTGGCAGCGCTACCTCGTCTTCAGCGTCATCACGGCGCTCGCCCCCAACCTGCTGCTCGTCGCGCTGGTGATCCGCATCATCTCGCGCCCGTTACGTCGCCTGACTGAAGCCGCGGTCGCCGTTACTGGCGGCGCGTATGGAACGCAGGTCGCTTTCCGCAGCAATGATGAAGTCGGACTGCTCGCTGCCTCATTCAACGAATTGAGCCGCAAGATGGCCGACGACATCGAGCGTCTGCGCACGCTCAACGAGCATCTCGTGCGCACCGAAAAACTGGCCGCCGCCGGGACGCTCGCCGCCGGCGTCGCCCACGAAGTCAACAACCCGCTCGCCTCGATCTCATCGCTCATTCAAATTTTGCAGGCGCGTCACGCGGTGGCGACAGTCTCGGCGTCAATGGGTGGTGTGGCGGGCGGCGGTCACGGCGAATCGCCTCATGAACAGGATGCCGAGACGCGCGAGATGCTGCGTTTGATCTCGACGCAGATCGCCCGCATCACGCAGGTCTTGCGCGACATGATGGACTTTGCGCGTGCTCGACCACCGCTGCGTGCGCCGCTCGACATTGCGCACGTGATTGAAGCGAGCGTCCGGCTGGCGAGCTTCGACAAAGCTTTCAAACGACTGCGCCTGACGACCGACCTGGAGGCGTCCGCGCCACCGATCTCCGCCGACGCGGATCAACTGCAACAGGTCTTTCTCAACCTTCTGCTGAACGCGCGCGACGCGATGCTCGATGGCGGCGAGATTACGGTGCGGACGCGCTACAGCGCTCGCGCCGGCGAACTGACCGCGGAGATTTGCGACACCGGCACAGGCATCGCGCCGGAGCACCGCGCGCACGTCTTCGACCCTTTCTTTACGACCAAGACCGCCGGGACGGGGACCGGCCTCGGCCTCGCGGTCTGCTACGGCATCGTCACCGCGCACGGCGGGCGCATCGAGGTCACGCCAAACGACGAACGCGGCACATGCGTGCGCGTGACGCTACCTGCCGGACTGCACTCCGGTCCGGACTTTAACTCGAACTCCGACTTTGATTCCGGCCCGAACTCCGCGACGCACGCGCCTGCCCGCGTTGCGCTCGGCAGTTCCATCAACCACCAATAACAGATCATGAACACAGCACCCTTAATCCTAGTCGCCGAAGACGAAGACCTGATGCGCGCGATTGTGGCACGGCTATTGGAAGACGCGGGCTACCGCGTGGCGGGTGTCGCGAGCGCGGAGGAGGCCCTCGAAAAGTTCGCTGCCGAGGACGTGGCGGTGACGCTGACTGACATCCGTATGGCCGGGATGGACGGGCTGACGCTGCTCGACCGCATCAAGGACATTGACGCCGAAGCCATCGTGATCGTGATGACCGCGTACTCGTCGGTTGATTCGGCGGTCGCGGCCCTGCGCAAAGGCGCGTATGACTACGTCACCAAGCCGTTCGTCAACGAAGACCTGTTGCAGTCGGTGAAGAACGCGATTCGCCAACGCGAACTGTTCCGCGAGAACCGCCAACTACGACGCGAGCTTGACCGCCGGTACTGCTTCTCGGAACTGATCGGCACATCCGCGGCGCTCGAATCGGTCTTCCGCCTCGTTGAAAAGGTGGCAAGCACCAACACCAATATCCTGATTCAGGGCGAGTCGGGAACCGGCAAAGAGTTGGTCGCGCGCGCGATTCATCACAACAGCCCGCGCGCCGCGTTCCCGTTCGTCGCGATCAACTGCGGCGCCCTTCCCGAAACGCTGCTTGAGTCTGAGTTGTTCGGCCACACCAAAGGCGCGTTCACCGGCGCGATTGCCAGCAAGCCGGGACTGCTGCGCTCGGCAGAGGGCGGCACGATCCTGCTCGACGAAGTCGGCGAGATCAGTTCCGCGATGCAGGTGCGCCTGCTCCGCGCGCTGCAAGAGCACGAGGTCACGCCCGTCGGGTCGAGCGCGCCCGTCGCCTTCGACGCGCGGATCATCTGCGCCACCAATCGCGACCTTGAAAAAGAAGTTGCCGTGGGCCGCTTCCGTGAAGATTTGTTCTACCGTCTGAACGTCATCGAGGTTCACCTGCCGCCCTTGCGCGAGCGACGCGAGGACATCCCGCTACTCGTCCGTCACTTCATCACACGTACGGCGCGCGAGCAGCAGCGCCCGGAGAAGTCCGTCGAACCGCCGGCGATGTCGGCCTTCATCAACTACGTCTGGCCGGGCAACGTCCGCGAGCTACAGAACGCCATCGAGCGCGCGTTCACCTTGAGCGGCGAGCAGATCGACCTCGACAGTCTGCCGCCGCGTGTGCGCGATGCCGCCGCCGGGCACTTGTCGACGCGCGACCCCGACGGCCTGCGCCCGACGCTCGAAGAGATCGAGCGCCGCCACATCTTCGAGACGCTTGTCTCCGTCAATCAGGATAAGGCGCGCGCCGCCAACATCCTCGGCATCGATCTTTCGACGCTGTACCGGAAGCTGAAACGCTACGATGCGGTTTGATGAGGAAGCGGAAAGTGAACGAACAGTTTTCAGTTTTGAGTTTTCATGTCAAAGCCGAAAACTATAGCGATTTGCGGTTGCTCGGAGCGCAGGCATCTTGCCTGCCATGAGCGCATCAGCGCGAACACAGGTCGCACGCAAGTGCATGCCGCTATATTGATCAGCGAATCTTGTGAGACGGGACGGAAGCTCTGAAGCGCCGCGCGGTGATGTTCAGACAATCATCACTGCGCGGCGCTTGTTTAATTGATGACTATTTGATTGACGACTGGTTTACTCGCCGACGTAAATTTTCCGCGTGTACTCCTGCACCATCCGGTCGCTGTTGAAGGCTGGCGCGAGCGTGATGATGGCACGCTTCATCATCGCGACCCAGCGGTGCGGCACTGGGTCCGTACCGTCGTGCGAGTAATAGGTCGGCACGACTTCGGTTTCAAGCGTGTGATAGAGAGATTCGGCGTCGTCCGCATCCTCTTCGTGCGACTCGCCCTCGTGGAGTTCCGGCCCGATGGCCCAGCCGTTCATGCCGTCGAAGCCTTCCGGCCACCAACCATCAAGCACTGAGAGATTGAGGCCGCCGTTCATCGCGACCTTCTCGCCGCTCGTCCCCGACGCTTCGAGTGGACGGCGCGGCACGTTCAGCCACACGTCGACCGATTGCACGAGTTGGCGCGCGATTTCCTGATCGTAGTCCTGCAGAAAGACGGCGCGCGTCATCACACGCGGGTCGAGCTTCCACTGCGCGAGGTGTTGCAGAATCAGCTTCGCGCCCTGATCCTGCGGATGCGCTTTGCCCGCGAAGATGAACTGCACCGGGCGGCCCTCGTCTTCGACCAGACGCATCAGGCGGTTCGGGTCAGTTAAGATTAAGCTCCAACGCTTGTACGCGGCGACGCGGCGCGCGAACCCGATGGTCAGCGCGTCAGGGTCGAACATCGTGCGCGCGGCGACCGCGTAATCCACGCCCTCACCCTGTTGCAGCCGCGAATGGTAAAGACGGTGGCGGATGAACGCAATCAAGCGCTGCTTCAGCAGACACCGTGCGCGCCACAACTCCGCGTCGGGAATCGCGTCGATGCTCTTCGCCCACCGCGCAGGGT
>JACDEG010000098.1 GCA_013816505.1 Pyrinomonadaceae bacterium
CTATATTTGTCCGCGCCGTCTTGTCTCGCACGTCGCCGATAGTCGTGGCACAGTTAAATTTTACCGCACTGCTGATCCGCATCACTTGATGAAGCGCGCCACACGCTGCGCCGTGAGGGGGCACATATGAAGATCGAGCAAAGGTCATCCATCAAGGTCGCTGAGGACACTCAACAACGGCGCCAACAGTCAACGCGCGGCGCGGCGGCGTCCGTCCGACTTCTTCTCGCCATCACACTGCTATGCATGCTGCCGCAGACAGACACGCGCGCCGCGTCGCTGCCCACCGGGTTCGCCGAAACGCAAATCGCCGGCGGCATCGCGAGCCCGACGGCGATGGCGTTCGCGCCGGATGGCCGACTCTTCGTCTGCCTTCAGGGCGGGCAGGTGCGTGTGATCAAGAACGGTGCGTTGCTGGCGACTCCGTTCCTTACCGTCTCTGTCGATTCAGCGGGCGAGCGCGGGTTGCTCGGCATCGCCTTCGATCCGAATTTTGTGAGCAACGGTTTCGTCTACATCTACTACACCACGGCAACCTCACCGAAGCACAACCGCGTCAGCCGCTTCATCGCCAGCGGCGATACGGCCGTCGCGGGCAGCGAATCGATCATCCTCGATCTCGACAACCTGACCGGCGCGACCAACCACAACGGCGGTGCGATGCACTTCGGCAACGACGGCAATCTGTACATCGCGGTCGGCGAGAACGCGACGCCGTCGAACGCGCAGACGCTCGCGAATCTACTCGGCAAGATGCTGCGCATTAACGCAGACGGATCGATCCCGACGGACAATCCGTTCTACACGACCGCGGTGGGAAAGAATCGCGCCATCTGGACGCTCGGCCTGCGCAACCCGTTCACGTTCTCCGTCCAGCCGGGGACGGACCGCATCTTCATTAACGATGTCGGCCAGAGCGCCTGGGAAGAGATTAACGACGGCACGCCCGGCGCGAACTTCGGCTGGCCGACCTGCGAAGGCAGTTGCTCGAATCCGAGTTTCAGTAACCCGATCTATCAGTATCCGAACGACGGCTCGACCTGCGCGATTACCGGTGGCACTTTCTACAACCCATCGGTAACGCAGTTCCCGGCGGATTACGTCGGCGCATATTTCTTCGCGGATTTTTGCGGCGGCTGGATCAGGCAGCTCGACCGGGCGACGAACGCCGTGACCGACTTCGCGACCGGCATCTCCGCCCCGGTCGATTTGCAGGTGAGCGCCGACGGCAGCCTCTACTACCTCGCGCGGGGCAACGGCGGCGGTGTCTACAGGATCGTCTACACCGCCAGTCAGGCACCGAGCATCACGACCCAGCCGGCGAATCGGACGGTGTCGGTCGGACAGACGGCGACGTTTATCGTCAGCGCGTCGGGCACGGCACCGCTCTCTTATCAGTGGCAGCAAAACGGCGTCGACATCTCTGGCGCGAACGCCGCGACATACACGACGCCGCCCACCAGCGACGCCGACAACGGCGCACAGTTTCGCGTCGTCGTCTCCAACTCTTCCGGCACAGCCACCAGCAACAGCGCAACGTTGACCATCACCGCCAACCAACCGCCGGTCGGAACCATCGTCGCTCCGGCGGCGGGCACGCTCTATAGCGCGGGCGAAACGATCTCCTTCTCTGGCACGGCGACCGATCCGGAGGACGGCACCCTGCCGGCGAGCGCGTTTACGTGGCAAGTGGATTTCTTCGGCGGCGCGGAAAGTCGCCCGTTCCTTCCGCCGACGAGCGGCAGCCGGAGCGGTTCGTTCACGCCCGCGACGCAACTCGCCTACACCGCCGCGGATGCGTTCTATCGCATCATCCTGCGGGTCACCGACGCGCAGGGGCAGACGCATACATCCTTCCGCGACGTTCAGCCGCGCACCTCGACGATCACGCTGCAGACCAGCCCGCCGGGGCTGCAAGTGACGCTCGATGGGCAGCCGCGCCCCGCTCCGTCTGCGACCCTCGGCGTGGTCGGCGTGATCCGCGCCATCGGCGCCGTCTCGCCACAGATGGTTGACGGCACGACCTACGAGTTTGAGTCTTGGTCGGACGGCGGCGCGGCGACCCACGAGATTGCGACCCCGGCCAGTGACACGACGTACACCGCCACGTTCCGCGTGGTGGGCGGAACGCTGCCGAGCGGGTGGAGCACGCAGGACATCGGCAGCGTCGGGTTCACGGGCACGACCGCCTACGCTGACGGGACGTGGATGATTGAAGGTTCGGGTGCGGACATCTGGAACACCTCGGATGCGTTCCGCTACGCCTACCGGGCGCTCGGCGGCGACGGGCAGTTAATCGCCCGCGTCGCCAGCGTCGAAAACACCGACCCGTGGGCCAAGGCCGGGGTGATGATCCGCGAGAGTCTGGCCGCGGACGCGCCTCACGCGATGATCGTTGTTACGCCCGAAAACGGCATCGCGTTCCAGCGGCGCACCGCGACGGGCGAAAGCAGCGGCCATAGCTCCGGCCTCCACGTCACCGCGCCCTACTGGGTGAAGCTGGTGAGAACCGGCAACACGCTCGCCGGCTATCAATCAATCGATGGCGTCGACTGGAACTTGGTCGGCAGCGTGACGATCAACATGGCGAGCGACGTTTACATCGGCCTCGCGGTCACCGCGCACAACAACGCGGCGTTATCAACCGCGACATTCGATAACGTGGCCTTCACGCCCGGTGCGTCAACCGCGGGCGGCGCGACGTTCGTGCGCGCCGACACGACCACGCAAGGTAATTGGCGCGGCGCGTACGGCGCTCAAGGGTATCAAGTGATCGGCGATGCGACGAGTCTACCGTCGTATTCGCAGGTCACGCCCGCCGGCAATCTCTTTTGGACGTGGACCGCATCGACCGACGAGGCACGGGCGTTACAGAATGCAGCCGGTACTGATCGCGTCGCGGCGACGTGGTACTCGGACTCGTCGTTTACCGTCGACATCAACATCACCGACGGGCAGACGCATCAAATCGCGCTGTACTGTCTCGACTGGGACGACTTAGAACGGGCGCAGAGCGTTGAGGTGCTGGATGCTGCGACCGGCGCGGTGCTCGACAGTCGCTCGATCACAGCATTCACGGGCGGGCAGTATCTGGTATGGAATGTGAGCGGTCAGGTGCGCTTGCGTGTGACGCGGACGGGGGGGCGGAACGCGGTCGTGAGCGGCTTGTTCTTCGATGCACCGTAGCAGCGCTTCATCGCAACGAAGTTGAGAGTGCCGATTTCACTTTTCAACATGGGGATCGGGACTCTTGATTTCATGCCTGGGGCGGGCGATTCAGCCGATGAACAATTCGTCCTCGCCGTAGGTTTGGTTGATCGGCTTTGGCGCGGGGGCGACGAGCACTTCGAGGCCGCGCCGGACGCCGGCCATAATCGCTGCAATCTCGCGCGCCGGCTCGACGATGCGCGCGTTGATGAAAGAGGTGGTCGCCGCCATCTGGCCGTGCGTGTGGTCGATAGTGCGGCTAATCATCTCGACCTTGTCGCGCGCCATCTCGGCGGAGACACCGACGATCTGCTTCAGGTCGCGCACCTCTTCTTTGACAAGCGCCATCGACTCGGAGAAGTGCATCGTCGCCACCGAGAGGTGATTCGACATCAGGTTGACCTGCTCGGCAATCTCCTTACCCTGCGCGGCAATCAGCTTAACCTGTTCGGTAAGTGCGCTGACTCCTTCCATCAACGGCTCGACGCGCCGTTCAAGGTTGCCGACAATGCGGATGACGCGGCTGACGACGACGGCCACTGCGACCATCGCCGCCGCGATCACGACGAACGAAATCATCACGACGACCATCACCCAGAACGCCGGGTCGTTGGTATTCATTTGCAATGCCAGCGGGATCATAAGAGCTTTTTGTTTTCAAATTCCGGTTCGTGATTCGGAGTTGCCGCAAATCAAAAATCTAAAGTTTCTTCGGCTCACCTTCGTAGTAGGTCGGGGCCGGTTCCATCGAAGTGGCTTCGGTGCGGCGTTTCTCTTCGACGTAAGCCTGCTTGCCCGCTTCGATGGCTGCGGAAAGATGCTCGCCCTTACGCGCCGCCGCCTCGCGCGCGGAGTCCGCCAACTCGCCTGCCTTGCCCGCCGCCGTCGAGTACAGATCGGACGCGCGCTCGCGCCCGACTTCGTAGTATTCGCCCGCTTTCGTGCCGAGTTGCGACGCCGTCTCGCGCGTGCGGTCGACGCCTTTGCGCGTCACGTCGGCGAGGTCGCCGCGTAGCTCACGGCCTGACTTCGGCGCGAACAGCAGCGCGACGACGGCACCGATGGTTCCACCAATGACGAAATAAGCGAGCCGCGTCGAAACATCCGTGTCCTCTCTGCGCACACGAAGTTGTTGGTCAGTCATAGGCGACCCCTCTCTAGAGTTAAGAAGCTGTGTGGCTGTGTCAATAGTAGTTAAAAGATTTTCCACTGCCCGGCGATGCCGAAAATATAGCACAAAGCTCACAGGGCCGCGCAATGTAAAGTCCGCCGTGATGGCGCGATTAAAAGGTGCCGGCACATTGATGAGCGCCGTGATGCTGATGACGGCTTAAGGCCGCGCCGACCGAAGCCGCCAGGCAAGCGTTTCTCTGTGCTTGAACTTTGAACGCGCCTCAAACTTTGAAGGCGGCCCCGTCCTGCTTCAGCGAGCCGATGACCTTCATCGCCCGGTTGAGTTTCCCCGAATAATCGTCGACCGCGCCATTGCCGTTATAGATGCGGGCGAACGTGCGCCAGTCCTGTTTAAGGATCGGCTTCAGCAGACTGTTCGCCTTGACGAAGCCGAAAAAGCCCGCGACCTGCTCCATGCACGAGTCCTGAAAGGCGAGCACCATCTCGCGTGGGCTGTGATGTTTTGTGACACCGAAGTTGAAGCCCATCAATTGCGGCAGGCCATAGCTGCACGAGCGGAGCGCGGCGTCCGTGTGTTTCTCAAATGCGCGTTCGAAATTGCGCCACTCAGCGGCCTGCCCGCCGCGCTCGGCAGGAACGTCGTGGCCACCCGATTTTTTCTTAAAGACGTGCGGCTCGTAGCGCAGCAGCACCAGCCCGGTCGCTAAGTCATAGGCCGTCTTCGACTCGACATAAAAGACGCCGAGCGACGACTCGACCGGGATGCCGTGCGCCGCGGCCTGCTCGGCGATGGCCGCGCCGTAGTTGTTCCACATGCGACAGACGGCGCGCTCTTCCGGCGTGTGCCCGACGAGCGGCGGCCCCGGCGGCTGGCACACCGGAGAGGTCGCCGCGCGAAAGGCCAGGTCACCGAACTCGCGCAGCGCGCCGGGCGTCGGGGCCTGCGGGTCGAAGAAATTCTGCAACACCTTCAGCGTGTTCTTACCGAGTTCCGAGTCCTGTTCGACGGGCTTCATCTTAGCGCGCCGCTGGAAGTCGCCGACCGCTTCGGAGAAGGCGATCCAGTCGATCTGGTCGACCTCGTCGGGGTCGATCACTAAGTCGTGGTCGGCGTCGCCGCCGAGCAGAATCTGAAAGCCTTCCCACTCGACCGGCAGATCAGCGAGCGTCCATATTTTGCCAAGCGCGTGGCGGTTGAAAGTCGCGGGGGATGACATCGTCGTGAGCCTCCTGTCATGTGGTATCTGTGTCAAGTAGTTGGGAAAGCGTTGGCGACCTTGTGCGTTTAAGCGCGGGCGCGATTCAGAAGATGTGGAGCGAAGTCAGATGTCTGCCTTCAGTTCGTCATTCGTGTACGCCAACTCGAAGATGAGCCGGTTGACGAGTGCCCCATCTTTTGCACCACACGCGCCGTGCGATGCGCGCGGTCACTCGCCGTCGGCGGCTCCGCCGGCGTCGCCGCTGTACTGTTGCAGCTTACGATAGAGCGTCTTGCGCCCGATGCCGAGCGCGCGCGCGGCGCGCGTCTTGTCGCCGCCGGTGTAGTCGAGCGTCGCTTCGATGGCGTGACGCTCGATGTCGTCGATGGTCGAGGGGAGGGCAAATTCGAGCTTCACCTGGCGCCCTTCCTGCGCCGCGCGCTCGCGCTCGTCACGCGCGTTGGCGCGCTCGTCGCGGACGATACGGCTGATTCCTTCGGGCAGGTCGTCGAGGTCGATCTGTCGCCCCGACGCGATAATCACCGCGCGCTCAATCGCGTTCTCCAACTCGCGCACGTTGCCCGGCCAGTCGTAGTCGACCAGCGCCTGCAACGCCCGCCGCGAAATGCCGGAAATGAAGCGCCCGGTCTTCTGCTTGTAGTGATCGAGAAAGTGGATGACGAGCATGTGGATGTCGGCGGGCCGCTCGCGCAGCGCCGGCAGCCGGATCGGGAAGACCGACAGACGGTAGAACAGATCGCGGCGGAACCCCCCCTGTTCGGCGGCGCGTTCGAGGTCGACGTTCGAGGCGGCGATGACACGCACGTCCGCCTTCAGCAGGTCATTGCCGCCGACGCGCGTAAACTCGCCGTCCTGCAGCACGCGCAGCAGCCGCACCTGCGCCGAAAGACTCATCTCGCCGATTTCGTCGAGGAACAGGGTGCCGCCGTCGGCCTCTTCGAAGCGTCCGCGGCGGCGCGCCCGCGCGTCGGTGAACGCGCCGCGCTCGTGGCCGAACAACTCCGTTTCGAGTAAGGTTTCGGGAATCGCGCCGCAGTTAAGCTTGATGTACGGACGATCCTTGCGCCGCGAATTGTAGTGGATCAGGTTGGCGAGTAGTTCCTTGCCGGTTCCCGATTCGCCCTGCAGCAGCACCGAAGTCTGCGTGTCGGCGACGCTCAGCGCCAATTCAACGGCGCGGCGAATCGCGGGTGCCTGGCCGATGATTCGGTCTTCGACGTGCCGCTCGCGCAGCACGCTCTTTAAGCGCATCACCTCCGTCGACAACTGATCGCGTTCGAGCGCCGTCCCGATCTGCACCGCGATGCCTTCGACCAGTGCTGTTTCATGCTCGTCGAAGCCGTCGCGTGCCTCGCTCCAGACGAGTCCGAGGAGCCCGAACGTCTGTTCGCCGACGCGCACCGGAGCGACCAGCGCCGCGCGACCACCGAGCGTCGCGTTGAACGCACCGCGCAGCGGCGGCGGCAGTTCCGAGTCGAGCAGACGCAGTGTCTTACCTTCGCTCAACAGGTCGGTCAGCGCCGGGAACTGCGACACGTCGATGGATTGCCCATGGCTCTCAATCAGTCCGCGGACGCCTGCGGTCGCGGCGTGCGGCGCGGCCTTGAACGCCGCAAGGCTGATCGCTTTGCCCGAAGGCTCGAGCACGCCGAGCGCGCAGTAGTCGGCGCCGACCAGCGCGAGCGCGCGCTCTAAGACGTGCGAACTTACTTCGCTGAAGTCTGAGCGGGCGTTGACGGCGTTGGCGATTTCCAGTAGCGCCCGCGTCCGTTCGGCCTCGCGCAGTTTATCGGTGTAGAGCCGTGCATATTGATAGCCGACCGCAATCTGCCGCGCGATGGACTCCAGAAACGAAACCTCTTCGTCGAGCCACGCGCGCGCCCTCCGCGTCGTGTGCAGCCCGACGAGTCCGAGTACATCACCATCAAAGACGACCGGAACGACGAGCAGCGAGCGCGTGCCGAGGGCGGCGGGCAACAGGTGAATCTTCGGGTCGAGACCAGGCCGCGTCGTGTCATCGAGGCGGATCGGCTGTGCGAGGTCGAAGCGCCCGGCGAGTTGTTTAAGGTCGACGGTAAATGTCGTGCCGAGCGATGATGGCACATCGTCGGACGCACGCCACTCGTGGCTGATGCGCAGCCCGACACCTCGCGCCAGTTGTAGTACGTCGCAACGGTCGACCTCCATCATCCGTCCGAGTTCGGCGACGATGGCGCTCAAAAATTTGTCGAGGTCGATCTCTGAGTGGATATTCGGCGCGAGGCGGTTGATGATCGCTTCGCGCGCCTCGTGCATTTTGATTTTGCGTTCAAGCGAAAGCGATTGAACAGCGGAAGGTACGGTACGCTGTGAAGACAAACTTGACGTGCGCTCCTTACAAAGTGGAATTGAAACCGCCGGCGCTCGGGAGAGCAGCGGAGGCGGCACGAGCTTAAACTTTGTCCGCCTCCGGCGTGAAAGTCTTAAGTCAGGCGCGCATCATAGCGAAGCGCGGGCCGGGTCGTAAAGCAGGTGTCACGTGATAGCCGCGGAAGCAGCGGCACCGAATCAGACTCGAGGTTGATCGACTGACCGGCATCTGACCACTTCAGTGGAAGCGCAACGGCGTCACAGATGTGATACAAAAATCAGGTTGGCGCGAAAAATTCATTGATGCCCGTCAGAAAACTCCGCACGGCTTCCGGTCCGCGCATCAAACACCTGCGCCCGGTTGCGTGTTCCGCGCGGCGGTTCGTATAATTTTGATCCGCGTCGCACGGGCGGCAATCGTGGCAATCATATCCGTTACTGAACTTAGATCAGGAGAGTTTTTACGTTTATGCCGATTTACGAATACACCTGTCAGAAATGCCAAGCGCAGATCGAGATCATGCAGAAGATTTCTGACCTGCCACTGAAGCGCCACAGCGAGTGCGGCGGCAAGCTGGAGAAACAGTGGTCTCAGACCAGTTTTCAACTGAAAGGCGCAGGTTGGTACGTGACCGACTATGCTACTAAGAAATCAGAAGATAAAGAAAAAGACGGCAAAGAAAAGCCGGAGGCCAAAGATGGCACCGAGGCAAAAGACGTTAAAGAAGCCAAAGATGGAAAGGGTGACGCCGTAGCCCCCGCCGCCGCGACTACACCACAGGCCGGCGAAGGCCCACAGAAATCACCCGCCAAGAAAACGATTAAGAAGGCTCCGTCCGGCGGCGGCTCGGGCGGCGACTAATCTCTAGACGATGGATTAATTGATTCGCGGAATCGCTTTAGGCGACGACGTTCCTGACATGCGCACACCTCGCAAATTTTTCTTCGCACTAACACTCGCCGGCATTCTTCTCGGTGGCGTCTCGTTATACACGTCCGGTACGGGCCGCGCGGCTTCGCAGGCCGGACGCCGCACCGCCCCGGCCAGCGAGCGTGGGTCATTGGTCAATGTTTTCGCCGCGCGTGCCGATTCGTCAAGTGGCCCGGTCACGGCGCGGGACATCGCGCTGTTCGACGGCGGCGTCGAGCAGAAGATTCAAGGCTTCTCGCCCGACCCCGGCCCGGCGCGCATCGTGCTGCTGGTCGACAACTCGCTTTCGCTGCGCAGCGATGTCGAGAAACTGGCGCAGACGACGCGCGAGTTCGCGTACGAGATTTACGAAGGCGACCAGGTGATGGTCATTGGCTATGACGAAAACGCGGAGATCATCGCCGACTGGACGGACGACGCCAAAAAGATCGAGGCGGCGCTGCCAAGCTTCCGCAAGCGCGGCGAGCCGCACCTGTTCGACGCTTTGAGCGCGGTCATCGACCAGGCGCTCGGCCCGCTCGGCGCCGGCACGCGCAAGCGTGTCATCGTGCTCGTCGCCGACGGCCTTGATCGCGGCAGCAAGACGCGCTTCAAGGCCGCGCTCAGCGAGTTGCAGATGCAGGACATCACCGTCTACTCCCTACAGATTCCCGACCGCACCGGCGGCGCGCTCCGTCGCGACAAGCCGAAGCCGGCGCAGGTCATCCAGCAGTTGGTCGAAGGCACCGGTGGCCGCATCCTCTCCGTCACCGAGCCGCGCGAGGCCGCGAAAAGTATCTGCGACGAGTTGCGCAAGAACCGCTATGTGCTCTCATACACACCGTCGTACACATCCATCTTCGACACCCGCCGCATCTTGATCGCCGCCAATGACGGCATCAACGTCCGCTCCAAATTGATGCAACCGGCAAGATGAGATAGAGATTGATGGTAGTCGGGCTGAAAGCATCCACTTCAACGCACGCGGATGTTGCCACCTGAGCATGGTCAAAGCGCGTGCATGGCCACGAACAAACAAACCGGACTTGATTCAATCCTTCTTCGCAGGTGCGGGATTGGACATCTAAAAAGTTTAGCCATCAATGCAATGCTCAGTAATAATTCGGCGCTCATCACTCGTCCCCGCCATCGCTATCACCGCCGTCGCTGTCATCGCCCGACTGGTACGGATTGAAACTGCTGTCCTGCCAGCGCCGCCACTCGAACATGATCTGTTTGACAAGCACGATGAGGGGCAGCACCGAGATGGCGAAGAGCGCGAGGAAGAAGTTGACGCCGCGCGGCACGCCCTGTTCCAGTTTGACGGCGAGCACCGCCGCGACGGGCGGGCGCTCCTTGTCCCACTGCACTTCGAGCCGCATCGTGTATTTGCCGGCGGGCAGCGACGAGAGGTGCGCGGCCGGGTCACGTTCGCCCTCGCTCCACGACTCGCCATCCTCGACGCCGGAGTAGTACTCAATTGGCAACTCGAACTGCTGCACCAGGCCGGTCTCTTCGTTAATCAAATCGCCGGCGACGTAGAGCCAGTTGTTGTCGACATTCGCGCGGCCCGAAACCCGGACGTTCTGACGGTCAACGAGTTCGAAAGGCTCGGTGAAGATCACCTGCGTGTCGTCGCTCTGGCCGGGGGCAGACGCTACAGCCGGCGTCACTTGCGGCGTGGGCGTCGCCGCCCTGGTAGGGGTGACCGTCGCTCGCGTCGGAAAGGTGCTGCCGAAGTTCGCTGCCGGAACAGCCGCCGGGCGCTGCACCGTGTAGGTCTGTTCGAGCACCTTACGATTCGCGTCGGCGAGCAACGTCACGATGCCGGCAACGAACGTCAGGAACAGAAACAGCACCCAGTATTTGTAGATGCCCGCGTGCGGGAACGGCTGGTTCGGCGCGACGGTGACGGGCGCGGGCAACGAACCGCCGAGCTTAAATGCCTTTTCCACGTCGCGGCGCGAAACGTACGTGCCGAGCGACCAATTGATCTCCGCCGCTTCGAGCGCCGGCGATGTCGGTAGTGACGCCGGGGGTGATGCCGTTGGTGTCTGTCGCTCTTTTGGTCGGCGGCGTTTACTCCCGCTGACGATGCCGGAGACTTCTTTCGAGAGCATCTGCGGCGGGCGCACGTAATCGACCGCGCGGACCAGCTCGCCGGTTGTCACCTTCCAATAAAACTCGCCGGCGACGTGTTCGACGCGCGCCGCCGCGTCCTGAAAGATTTTAAAAGTCTGCCCGCGGAACTGCGCCATCTTCTCGCCGTCGACCACTTCGCCGAGCGGTACACCCTCGACAAAACTCCAGTGATGGTCACTTTGCACCAGCCAGCGAAATCCGGTTGCCGGGTTATACAACAGATACTCTTCCCAGAAGTAGCGCGTGCCGTCGAACTCGACGCTGCGCACCATGAAGCCGATGACGGTGAACTTTCGCCCGCCCTTAAATTCTCCGTCCGCGCCGATTGGAATAATGGGCGTGAACTTGCCCTGCTCGAGTGATTTCAGAAAGCGCAGGCGGCCCTGATTGATGTCGAGCAGCGAGCCGCAGTTCGGGCACGTCACGCGCTCTGTCTTGTCGGGCGCAAGCAACTCAAGCGGCCCGGCGCACTTCGGACATTGCAGTTGTCCGACGGCGACGTGGCGCGCTTCGCGTTCGGTCTGACGCGCTGCTGTCTCGGCGACGCCGAGTTCGGCGAGTGTTACTTCGCGCCCGATGAACAGCAGCGGCGGCGTCTCGCCGTAGTCAATTGTCGCGAACGTCCCGCCCTGTCCGGATAGATCAGCGTAGCGATAGGTCTCGCCGGGTACGAGGCGGTACGGTATTTCGCCCTCGGCGCCGATGAGACGTGCCTCGCCGCGCTCGGCGACGACGAGCGGCACCGCGACGGGGATGCCAGGCACGACCTCTCCGGGTTCAAGCGTGTCGAACGGCGGCACCGCGACGGGCGTCGAGATTCTGTATGTAAGATAAAAACGACCCTGCGCTTCGGCGAGCCAGCCCCACCGCCCGTCGGCGAACGCCGCGTACCACTCGTCCCACATGCCGCCCGCCGCGTGGCCCACTTGCGCGCGTCCGGTTAACTCGAATGCGACGCCGCGGTGGACGCCCTTCAGACCAATCTCCAGCGGCGAGCCGGACTCGACCACATCAGCGACACGGCCCAAGTCTTCGAGCGCGCGGCCGGTGCGCGCGATCACCGAATTGCAATACTCGCAGACGACCACCACGGACGAGCCGCTTTTGAATTTAATCTCTGCGCCGCACGCCGGGCAGTTCGCCTCGAGCGTCGCCATCACAGGTTGCCTCCGCGTCGGCTGAGGGAGCGCGCCGCTTCGTTAAGCTCAACTGCTCGATTGATGTCGATGGTGGTCGATGCAGGGTGTGCTCGCTCGACGACCCGGATGATGACCTCGGTCGCGCCGAGCATCTCGCGCAGTCGCGCGTCCCACTCCCATGCGGGCCGCGCCCGGCAGCAGTAGAGATTGATCGTCGCGACGCCAAGTTCCGGGTACGTGTGACAGGCGAGGTGTGATTCGGAGAGGATGGCGAGGCCGGTGATGCCGCCCGGTGGCGGGAATTGATGCCACTGCGCTGCGCCGACGACGTGCAGATTCAGGTCAGAAACGACGCGGTCAAACACGGCGCGCACTCGTTCCAGGTCACACAGCGCAGCGGAGTCGCAGCCCGTCGCATCAATCAGCCATTCTGTTCCGACAGTCAGCATAAGACGAGGAGTTAAGTAGGAAGGCAAATAAACAGTTTTCAGTTTTGAGTTTTCGGTTTTCGGTTTTCAGCTTAAAACTTAAAACTGAAAACTGTTCGCCTTTGCCTTGATTTTTGTGCCTTTGTGGTTAAGCGTTTATTTCGCACCCGTGGTGGCGGGTGCCGCGGCGGGGCGTGGTTTATTGAACGGCGAAGATGGCAGCCATTGAGGGATCGCCTCGTTGTTGGCGACGCGCATTCCGATGACGAGTCCGACCACCGACAGGCCGCGCGGCCCGTCCCAGTTCCAGTCGGGGCGGATCGTGTCGGTCGGCTTGTGGTAATCCGTCTCCATCCACTTTTTCATCCGCGCGATGTACGACTGCTCATCGATGTCCGGGCCGCCCATCAGCATCAACGCCGGGACCCCCTTCTTGACGAACTCGTAATGGTCAGAGCGGTAGAAGACGTTCTCTTCCGGCAGCGGGTCGGGCGTAATCATGTTGCCAGTCGCCGCCGCCACATCGCTGAGCATCGCGCCGAGGTCGGAGTGCTCCGCGCCGAAGCCGACGATCTTCTTGACCGGCCCGTAGACTTCCGTGCCGATACCGTCGAAGTTGAGATCGGCCACCACCTTGTCAATCGGCCACGTTGGGTGATTGGCCCAGTGCTTCGCGCCGAGCAGTCCGTGCTCCTCACCCGTCACCGCCAGGAAGATGACGGAGCGGCGCGGGCGCGGCGACGATTTGGCGAAGGCTTCGGCGATGGCGACCATCTCCGCGACGCCGAGCGCGTTGTCCGCCGCGCCGGGGAAGACCTGGCCCTTCGCGTTGGTGCCGTAGGCGTCGTAGTGCGCCGTGTAGATGATCGCCTGTTCCTTCAGCTTCTGGTCGGAGCCTTCGAGCACGCCGACGACGTTGCTGCCAATGGCCTCATCTTTACTGGCGCGCACCGCGATTGTGATTGTCTTGCCGAGGTCGCGCGAAGCCAATTCGCCGGCCTCGATTTTCGCCAGCGCCTGCGCGTAGGTCGTCCCCGACCCGGTGAACATTTTCTCGGCGGCCTCGTTGCTGACCAGCAGAATCGGCGGCAGCTTGAACGGCGGATTGTTCCCGCCGCCGCTCGTGAGCGCGACACTGCGGCGCGATAGGTAATCGGCGAGCAGCGTAAACGGCTGATCCTTCGAGCCGATGTTGGTCATGATGATCCCGGCGGCGCCGCGACCGAGCAAACCAATCATCATCGACTGCGGCGTCACCGCCTTTTTCCACGCGGCTTCGTCGACGTTCTTCGGTCGGCCACCGGCCAGCAGCACCACTTTGCCCTTCACATCCAGCCCGGCGAGGTCGTCGCGCTTGAGGTCGCTTGAGACGACGCCGTAGCCTGCGAAGACCAGCCCGCCGCTCGCGTCCGCGCTCTCGACATTAAAGGGCGCGAGGACGAAATCTTCGCCGAACTTGAGCGTCACGTCACCCGCCTTGAGCGTCGATTCGGGATGCATCTGTGTGCTCTTAAACTTCACGGCCTGTAAGTACGTGCCCGCGTCGCCGAGCGGCTTTAAGCCCAACTTGGCGAAGCGGTCGGCGATGTATTTCGCGGCCCGCTCGCCGCCCGGCGTCGCCGTCCCGCGCCCCTGCATCTCGCTCGCGACGAGCGCGGTCGTCACTTCGCGGATGGTTTCGACTTTGACGCGCGCGGCGGCCTCGCGCTCCGACGTTGAGAGTGCCGCGGCCGGTGCGGTCGGTTTGATTGAGGCCGTCGCCGGAGCGGTGGCCGTCCCTCCTTGCCACGCGGACACCGGCGTGGCGGTGACGATCAGCAGCATCACCGACAGAGCGCGCCGAAAGGATTGCAAATATTGATTTGATGTCATTGAATGTTTCTCCAGAACTGAACAGAAATACCGAAGTGGGAAGATAAGAGTATACGTGACGAGCCGAGTTCAGGTCATCTTACCATCGGCTGGCAGCAGCAAAATTTACGCCGTCCGCTCGCGTTCGACAAGCAGCGCCGCCGGACGATAATCTGGATGATGCGTCAGCCGTCGGCCACGTCTATAATGCGGCGGCGCGAAGTAATCGTCGGTCATCTCATAACTCAAAAGTGACAGGTAAATCGTGACAGGTGACAGGAGAAGCAGATGTCGCGCGGCGCAAATCAACGCGCCGCGCCGGAAAGTTCGACCCGCGGCGCCGTTTGTGGTCGCAGGCGCAGGCGCCAGGAGTCGGCGCCAATCCACGGCGGCACAT
>JACDEG010000546.1 GCA_013816505.1 Pyrinomonadaceae bacterium
GTGTAGGCCATAGATCGTGCAGATGTTCGGGTGGTCGAGTGACGAGGCGAGTTGCGCTTCGCGCTCGAAGCGCTTGAGGTTGACTTCTTTAGCCGTCAACTCCGGGGCGAGCACCTTAATCACAACGGTGCGTCCGAGCTTTTCGTCGACGGCCTTATAGACCGTGCCCTGTCCGCCCGCGCCGAGCTTTTCCGAGATGCGGTAGTTAAGGAGGGTCGTGCTAATCATCGATGGATTCGCGATTATTGATTGGCGATTTTAGATTCGATAGCGGTCGAATCCGACGACTCCGGATTGTACGCTTCGGAGTGCGGGCCTTCAATTGCAAATCGAAAATCGCTAATGCTTTTGGCTGGCGCACGGCCAGCACTAATCATGCACCGTTCAACCACGCGGCGGGTTGCCCCAGCCGGATGAGACGTACTCACCGTCTTCGACAATGCACGGCACGGTCGGGTCATCGCCGGAGAGGGCGAACATCTCGGCGCGCCGCGCGCGGTCGTTCTGAGCGTCGTACTCCGTCCACTTGACGCCCTTCGACTTGTAAAAGTCGCGCGCCTGCTGGCAGTACGGGCAGTTGGGTTTGACATATATCACCAGTCCCATGATGTTGATTCCTCCGAGTGGATTGTTGATTAGATCGGTTAACCCACAGTTTAGCAGCCGTCCGCTGCGGATGCGAAGAGGGCGTTAAGCAGCGCGCCGAGCAGTTGAATGACGACGGGCCGGAGTCCGCGGCTTTGAAATTCTCGGCGCCGGCATCTGCTACACTCCGCACACCACGCCGCCGCGCCAGCTTGTGGGGCGGGCCAAACAAAAAATTTCAAACTGACAGTCGGGGAGTTAAGCCGAATGACTGACTGGGACGAGCGCTTCGGGCGCGGCGAGCACGTATCGACACAGCCACACGCGCTGCTTGAGCGCGCCATTGAGGGGCGGTCGCAGGGGCGTGCGCTCGACCTCGCGTGCGGCGCCGGGCGTCACGCGCTCTACCTCGCGACGCGCGGATGGCAGGTCGTCGCCGTCGACGTGTCGCGCGCCGGCATTGAACTGACGCGCGAGCGCGCGGCGTCGAACGGCGTCGAAATCGACGTGCGCCACGCCGACCTCGCGTGCGGCGAGTTCGTCATCGAGCCGGAGACGTACGACCTCGTCTGTGATTTCTACTACCTCCAGCGCGACCTCTTCGCCGACGCCCGCCGGGGCCTGCGTGATGGCGGCATGTTCGTGGCGGCGATCCTGTTGGCTGGCGGCGACGCCTCGCAGGCGCGCCCCGTCAACCCGACCTTCGTACTGCAACTCGGCGAGTTGCGCGAACTGTTCAAGGAGTGGAAGATAGAGCATTACTTTGAAGCGCCGGAACGAAGCGACCAGCCTGATCAGCACAGCTGGCGCACAGCAGAGATCATCGCTGTTAAGACGAAGAGTGATGAGCGAGCGAGTTTGTTTTCGAATCATAGACCGCGAAACCGAAATCAAAACTCTGATTCATGCATGACGTAATCATCATCGGCGCCGGCCCCGCCGGATTGTCCGCCGCGCTGTGGTGTGACGAGCTTGGGCTGGACACGCTGGTGCTCGAACAACGTGCGGAGACGGGCGGGCAACTGCTGTGGGTCTATAACCGCATTGCCAATCACCTCGGCGTGATTGAAGCAGAGAACGGGCGCGCGCTGCGAGACCTATTCGCCGCGCAGGCCGAAGGATCGGAGTTTGATCTGTGGACGGGAGTCAAGATTGCCGGCGTCGACCTCGGCGCGCGGCGCGTTCGTCTCCAAAGCGGCGAAGAGTTGCAGGCAATCAGCATCATCGTGGCGACGGGCGTCCGCCGCCGGCGGCTCAGCGTTCCCGGTGAAGCGGAACTGGCCGGGCGCGGCGTCGTCGAGTCAGCGACGCGCGACCGCGATTTACTGGCGGGACATGATGTGTGCGTCGTCGGCGGCGGTGATGCGGCGGTCGAAAACGCGCTGCTTTTGGCCGAGGTCTGCCCGACCGTGACGGTGGTGCATCGCGGCCAGAGCCTGCGTGCGCGCAGCGAATTCGTCGAGCGTCTGCGCGGCCAACACTGCATCACGCTGTTCACCGAGTCAGAACTGATGCGCATCATCGGCGGCGCGGAGGTCGAGGCCGTCGAGATTCGGCGACGCGGCGCGATCAAGCCTTTTCAGATGGCGGTGCGCGGCGTCGTCATCCGCATCGGCGTCGAGCCGGACACCGAGTTGTTCAGGGAGCAGGTCTGCACCGACGAGCGCGGCTACATTAAAGTGACGAACGAGCAGGAGACGAGTGTAGAGAACGTCTTCGCCATCGGCGACGTTTCCAACCCGCTCGCCCCGACCATCAGCGGCGCTGTCGGCGCTGGCGCGACCGCCGCCAAAGTAATCGCCGCGCGGCTCAACAGTGGCACACACTAAAATGAACTATCGATCAAAAAAGAAGAATGAGCCACGAATGGCGCGAATCGCACGAATGAAATGTTTGACCGTCGAACAGTTTTCTTAAATGCTATACCACACAATCACGCCGACGGAGTTGCATGAGCGGATGAAGCGCGGCGAGCCGGTCAGGTTAATCGACGTGCGCGAACCGGACGAGCACGATATGGCGTCCGTCGAAGGAGCGGAACTGCTTCCGCTGAGCCGCTTCAATGAGTGGGCCGACGCGCTCGATCCGGCGGAGGAGATGATCGTGATGTGTCATCACGGCATTCGCAGCGGGCAGGTCTGCGCGCTTCTCGCGCGGCAGGGATTCCAAAAGCTTTACAACCTTTCGGGCGGCATCGACGCCTGGTCGATTGAAGTCGACCGGGGCGTGCCGCGTTACTGAAACAGCAGAGGTTAGAGGTTGGTCGTGCCCGTTCACCTGACGTCGAACTCACGTTGAGCACACCAAACTCTCTTGACTATGACGAATGAAAACATCGACAGCGGACGGCGGGTGGCGTACACGGCGGAACATGCCGCGGCGTATCCGGTGGAGTATCTGGTCGGAATTGATTTGTACAACGCCGGCGAGTTTCACGCGGCGCATGATGCGTGGGAGGATCGTTGGATGGGCGAGGTCGGCCCGGCGGAAAAGCTCTTTCTACAGGCGATGATTCAGTCGGCGGTCGCGTTTCATCATCTTGAGATCGGGCGGCCCGGCGCGGCGCGGCGGATGCACCAGATGGCGAAAGAGAAGTTCGCGCGCCTGCCGTCGAAGTGCTTCATGTCGCTCGACCTCGAAGAGTATCAAGCGCAACTTGACCGCGCGCTGTCGTGGCTCGACGGCGCGCCCGACCCGCGCGAGTTGACGCCGCCGGCAATCGATCCGCCCGTCATCAGATTGCAGCCCGGAGTGATGGGGTTTGATTAATGAGCATTGGGATTGAGAAACGAGAAACAAGCGGCGCGGTGCTGGCGCGCGACGTGCGATTAACGTTGATTGCGCTCTGGCTGGGGGCCGCCGTCTTCTTCAGTTTCGCGGTTGCGCCGAGCGCGTTTGCGGTACTGCCGGCGCGCGAATTGGCGGGTGCGGTGGTTGGTCGCACGCTCGCCGTCGTCAATGTCGGCGGCTTCGCCATCAGCCTGTTGTTGCTCGTGACCGTACCGTTCGCCAGAAGTTTGGTCAGTCGGCGCGCCTTGCTGCTGGAGACGGTCGCGCTCACGGTCATCGCGGTGGTGACGGCGGCGGGGCAGTGGATTATCACCGCGCGACTCGAAGCTTTGCGCGCGCGGATGGGGCGACCGATTGACGCGCTCGCGACGGACGACCCTCTGCGCGTCGCGTTCGGCAGTCTGCACGGCTACTCGGTGATTGCGCTCAGCGTCGGGATGGTTGCCGCGTTAATCGCGCTGCTATTAATTGCGCGCCGCGCGGGACGGAGAACTTTACCCGCGTCGAGAAGCTTCGCAGCATTGATGTTAATCGCCGCATTATCCGGCACGAACGCGGCGCAAAACACCCGTTCGACCCCGCCCGCTTCAGCCCCGGCGACCATTTCTGAACGCACGAGTCCTGAACGCGCGAATAGCACCGCCGAGTCGCGTCAGGAGACTTTTGACGCGGTCTGGCGCACCGTCAACGAGACACATTACGACCCGACGTTCGGCGGCGTCGATTGGAACAGGGTGCGTGCAGAGTATGCCCCGCGCATCGTTGCGGCGCGAAGCGACGAAGAGTTTTACGGCGAGTTGCGAAGGATGCTTAATGAATTGCGTCTGTCGCACTTCGCGATCTATCCGCCGGGCGTGTTAGACCCGGCGGCGAACG
>JACDEG010000099.1 GCA_013816505.1 Pyrinomonadaceae bacterium
CCTTCGGCGAACAGGTCGCGCAGCATGTTCGGGATGCGAAACCCGACGAGGAAAGCGTCCTTCAGAAAGCCCGCGCCGAAGAAGTAAGCGAACAGTTGATCACGCACCAGGCCGAGCACGCGCGAACCCATCACCGCCAGCGACACGATACCGGCGGAGCGCGCAACGCTCTGTCGCTCGCGGGCCGCATTCGGCGAAAGAACAATTGGCGGCGTCGTGGCGGGACGAACCGGCGAAGTCTGATCTGTGGCAGTATGATTCGTCTGCGGTCTCGACCCGGCAAGCGACCCGCCGTGGTCGATGACTAACTCCTCGGTCGCACTTCCGTCCACACCTCTGTCCGCGCTCCCGGACGGCGTAATCGCCCCGCCCGTTTCGACGCCGGTTTCCTGAATCGTCTCAGCCTTTTCGATCACTGCCTCAGCGATCAGGTTGGCGTGTCGACGCTCGTCGGGTGAATCCACGGTGCGTGGGTCGCCGTCAGGCGTGTGCTCTATGTCGCCATCAGGCGTGCGGTTCATTCGCGTGTGCTCAGAGGTTGTAGTCTTTTGATTTGGTGAGCAGCGTTTTATAGCTGACGCCGAGCGTTTCGGCGGCACGCGTTTTATTGCCGCCGTGCGCCAATAACGCCTCGGCGATTTTTCGCTGTTCGACGGCGCGGACGACCCGCTCGGCGGCCTGCGCGAGGGTGCCGGAAATGTCGAGCGCCGACAACGGATCGTCCGGCTCGTCGGGCGGGCGCGCCGTGCTCCTGGTGGTGCCCATCCCGAAATCACGAGCTTCCAGCACCGACGTGTCGGTCAGGATGCATGCGCGCTCGATAGCGTTCTCCAACTCACGAACGTTGCCCGGCCATCGATGGGCGCGGAGCACAACGAGCGCTCCATCGCTCAACGCGGCTTCCTGCTTCCGCAGTTCCTTGCCAAACTGCGCGGCGAAGTGGCGCGCGAGCAGGACGACATCATCCCCGCGCTCGCGAAGCGGCGGAATCTCAACGGGGAAGACGGCGAGCCGGAAGAACAGGTCGCGGCGAAACTCACCGTTCTCGGCTGCCGCTTGAAGGTCGCGGTTCGTCGCTGCGACGATGCGCACGTCGACGGGGACGGGCGCCCGCCCGCCGATCCGATCAACCACCTTCTCCTCAATCACGCGTAAAAGTTTGCTCTGCGCGGCGAGTGACAGTTCGCCGATCTCGTCGAGAAAGACCGTGCCGCCGGAGGCGAGTTCGAACTTGCCGGGGCGTCGTTCGGTCGCGCCGGTGAACGAGCCGCGCTCGTGGCCGAACAGTTCCGACTCAATCAGTGTTTCGGGAATCGCGGCGCAGTTGATGGCGACGAAAGGTTTATCACGGCGCGCCGACAAGTGATGAACGGCGCGCGCGAAAAGCTCTTTGCCAGTGCCCGACTCGCCGAGCAGAAGGACGGTTGCTTCGGTGACGGCGACGCGCTGCGTTTCCGCAACAGCGCGCTTGATAGCGTCGGATTCGCCGATGATGCGCGGGAACCCGTAGCGGCGCGACCACTCCTCACGCAGCAAGACGTTCTCGGTACGTAGCCGTGCCTGTTCGAGCACACGCTCGACGATCAGTAGCAGGTGATTCGAGTCGACCGGCTTTTGCAGGAAGTCGTGCGCGCCGTCTTTCATTGCCTGCACCGCTTCGTCAATCGAGCCGTAGGCGGTCATCACCACGACGGGCACGAAAGCGTCCGCCGCGCGGGCGGCGTGGAGTACGTCGAGGCCGGAGCCGTGCGGCATCCGCAGGTCAGTCAGGATCAAGCGGAAAGGCTTGCGCGCAACCTCGGCCACCGCAGAGCGCGCGTCGGTGGCCTCCGCGACCGTGTAGCCCACGTTCTCCAAGGTCAGGCGCAGCATCCGCCGCAGGCTGTCTTTATCTTCGACGAGGAGAATGTCCGGGTGCTCAACGTCGCGCGGCTGCATAGCGGTTTTCATCGCGCGCGGGTGCCATCATGCTGAGTTGAATCCGGGAAAGAGGTAAGCATTGTTTAGACGGGACGCAGAAAACGATGCGGATGGTAGCGAGGCGCGCGGGCGCGTGTCAAGTGCATCGTCCGTCCACTAAATCAGAGCAGACGAGGTTTCAGGACACTGACCGAACGCAGAAGGCAGAACGCAGAAGGCAGAAGGACGCACCGAGCACACCGACACAGCCTTGACGTTTCAACGTCAAACTCTCTGTGCCCTCTCCGTGTCTCTCGTTAAAGATGACCCTCCTCGTCATTCGATCACCGCTTCGACCATTCTGCCAATCTCGATCTTAAGCAAACTAAAGCATACACACCCGCGTTACACAGTCACTGTCACCGTCTGAAACAGTTTCGCTACTCTAAGCTGTCCCGGGACAAGTGCATGAAGCGTCAAGGGTGTCGCGCAAACAAGACGGGGACAGTACGTTACGCACGTGCGCCGTTGGTCAAAGCGAGGACGGCGCGCAGTTTGCTTCTAACCGATAGTCGCCGAAGGCAGATGCGACATCGTTGATTGCGAGCGGTCATCTCCCGACTTTGAAGATTTCATCATAAAGAGACGTTCATCCTATTGCCGGCAGGTTGTAGTGCGAAGCTTCGCCAGAAGCGAAAACCTTCCAGCCAATAATTCATTCAGCCAATTTATCCAGAATCGTTTCCTCAATGACCCGTGCCGTAGCACGAGTCGTCGTCGGAACGAGAAAGCGCCCCGGCGTCTCTCAGGCCGTCGGGGCGCTCTTAGCTTTAGCGGCGCACGCGGAATGACGGTTGAAAGCAAAGTTATGCTTGACCGTCGTTCCGCATTCGACGTTTCTTAATGCTCGGAAGCGACAGGTAAATAGTGATCGGTGATAGGAGAAGCAACACTCGTGCGGTTTGTCGATGCCGCCCGCATCAAACGGCTTCCTCACTCACTAAAAAAATCACCGCAGTAAAAGTGAGGCGGTGATCGTTTCCGCTTGTCACTATTCATTTATCACCCGTCACTTGATGAATTAATTGTCGATTGATTCGTACTCGTCGGTGTTGGGCTGCTTGGCGCGGTCAAGCTCTGTGTTGACGAGTCGCATCGCCATGACGTGCGGCGAATAGGCGAACGCCGCCGGGCCACCGCGCTCGTTCTGTAACTCGGCGATGAGCCTGTCCTGCGCATCGCGGAAACGGCGAACGCTGCCGCGCTGATTGAAGATGACAAAGAAAAGTGTCTCGCCGCTTTGCGTGCTCATCTGCCCGACGAGCGCGCTGGCGCCACCATCGGTTCGGTTGAGCGTGCCGGTTTTGGCGATGATGCTGCCATGTGCCGGGGTCGCTTCGAAGCGCCGCTGCAACGTGCCGGGATCAACCCCGGCAACCGGCAGAATGTCCGCGGGCGTTAAGCGGTGCTTCGCCAACTCTGCGACCAATTCGCGATAGACGCGCATCATCGCGCGCGGCGTCAGACGGTTGACACCCAACCCGCTTGTCGACGCCAGACGGACCTCGGCTTCGGGGATGCCGAGTTCGGTGATGAGAAATCGTTGGAGGCCCGGCGCCCCGCCGAGCGCGTCGCCGAGTCGGTCAGCCATGAAGTTGTTCGAGTAACAGAGGAGAACTTTCAACACGTCGACGAGTTGACTCGAACGATGCGTCAGCAGCATGCGGGCGCGAGGCGGGACGGCCTCGACATAGACCGCACCCATCACGGCGACGCTCGGCTCGCTCTGCAAACTTTCATTGACACCGGCGGCCTGTCGAGTCTCGGACCACATCCGCGCCGCCGCCGGCCTCCGCGTCGCGTCGAGCGTGTCGTACAAACGCTCGCCGGAACGCAGCGACGACGAGCTGAAATTCATCGTGAAGCGTGGCGCGACAATCAGGTCGCCGGTCACGGTGCGGATGCCAAGGAGGTTCATCTCGCGCGCCAGCATCACCGCATGCTCGTAGTGAAATGAAGGATCGCGGCCTGAGATAATTAGGTCGCCGGTAATCGTGCCAGTGGCGCGGTCGAACGTGCCGTCAGTCCAGACCGCGGTGGTGAAACGGTGGTGCGGTCCGAAGCCACGCAGCGCCGAGAGCGCCGTCGCCAGTTTGATCGCCGAGGCCGGGTTGAATGCTTGATCCGCGTTCTCATTCATCACCGCTTCGCCGGCAAGCGTTTCAATCAGCACGCCGTGTCTCAGCGGCGCGGGCTTCTCAACCGAAAGTTGAGTCACGACCTCTTCGATGCCGGCGGGCAACTCACCGACCGGAGACTGTGATGGGACGTGTGGCGGAAGCTGCGCCGGTGGTTGCGACGGAAGCTGTGAAGAGAGTGACGGCGTGGCAGTCGGCGGCTGAATTGTCGGACGGGCCACCGACGGAGCGGGCGACTTCTCCTGTGCCACACCGTCGCCGGTCAGCGCAAGTGTCAGCACGAGAAGCAAGCCGACGGCGAACATTAAGCGATTCAGTTTAAGTTTGTGCATTCTTATCTGTACTCTCAAGCAGCCTCACAGGCAATTCATCCTAACACAGCGCCGGCAGCCTCGCGCCCGACTTTTTTATGGCCGAGCTGAAGCGGCGCAAACAGCGAGCTTTTGATGCCGCGACGGCGCGTGCGAGATGCATCCCTGAGACGCGCGACCAGGTCTTCTGTTGCGCGCAATCACGTCGCACCGTTCAGCAAACCAGTGTGGCCGTTTCACTCACGCAGCGTTTAGTCGTCGTGCTCGAGCAATCGCGTTGACAACGTCGCGAGCGCGCTCCTAATATCGAAGCGGAAAAACACCGTGTTGCCAAACCGCTTTGCACCGAAAACACCAGCCGCTCGTGACCATTGAAAATATTCGCGCCACGCACCGCGCGCGGGCGCGTGACATCCGCGCGCGGCTCGCCGAATTTCGGGAGGTGTGGGAGGGAGGTTCGGACGAGCGTTTGTGGGAGGAACTCGTCTTCTGCATCTTCACGGCGGGGGCGTCGGCGCGGATGGGCCTGCGGGCAATTGATGCGGTTCGCCCGCTTCTGATGAGTGGAGCGCACGAAGAGTTGACGAACGCCCTCGTTAAAGTCCATCGTTACCCGAACGCGCGCTCCGGCTACATCGTCGTCACGCGCGACTACCTTGCGGAGGATTGCCGGATGCGCCTGCGCGAGCGACTCGAAGGTTTCTCTGACCCGCTCGAACGCCGCGACTGGTTGGCGCGCGAGCGGCGCATCAAGGGCCTCGGTTACAAAGAGGCCAGTCACTTTCTGCGCAATGTGGGGTTCCGCGGGTATGCGATCCTCGACAAACACATTCTGCGAAGCCTCGCCGAACTCGGCGTCATCGAATCGCCGCAGCCGCCGGCGACGCGCGCCAAGTACCTCACCATCGAAGAACGCCTGCGAAAATTCGCGCGCGACGTGCGCATCAACTTTGACGAGCTTGACCTCGTGCTGTGGTCGATGAAGACGGGTGAAATACTGAAGTAGTATTTCAAGGTTTTGATTCGCGATTTGCGACCGGAAGAGGTTGCCGAGACTCGCGCCACCATCACCAGCGCAAATCAGAATTCCGCATTTGAAGTTTATTACGGAGTTGTACCATGAAAAGCTTACACCGTATGGCGATCAAGGTCGTAACCGCCGTTACTATCTGCGTCGGGCTGAGTGGTGGTGGGATGCTGGCGGCGGCGTCCGTTAAAGACAACAAGCCGCGCGACCGCGCCGCGCGGGCGTTGCGCGAAGGCGAGTTTGAGACGGCTGAAAATTTGTACCGAGAGATGGTGGCGAAGAAGAAAGGTGACATGGAGGCGCGCCTCGGCCTGAGCTTCGCTCTGCTGAAGCGGCGCAAAATCCAGGATGCATTCGATGCCGCGGCGCGGGTCCTTTCGGTCGAGCCGACTTCGGCCCGCGCGCGTGCCTTACTCGGTGCGGCGCTGCTCGCCGCCGGCGACTTCCGTCTGTCGGTTGAAGAGTTTCGCACCGCGCTCACTTTCAAAGACGACGAGGCGTTGGCGATTGCCGGGCTGGCGATGGTGGACTTCTACGAGAACCGCGTCAGTCAGAGTCTCGCCGGGCTGCGCCGCGCGGCCTACCTCGACCCGGACGAGCCTGACTATCACTTCAGCCTCGGGCAGGTCGCCGCGCGCTCCGAGCGTTACGCTGAGGCTGCCGACTCTTACGAACGGTTCCTGCGCATCGCGCCGCGCACTGACATCGACCGGCGCGCGCGCATCCTCGGCCTGATCGATTTTCTTCGCTACCTCGGCACGCAGCGTGGCCTGCTGCAAACCGCAGGCGCCGCCCGCACGGCGATTCCTTTCGAACTCATCAACAACCGCCCGATCATTAAAATCCACATCAACGGCTCGAAAGAGGCGCTGCGGTTCGTCGTCGATACCGGCGCCGGGATGTGCGTCGTCTCTGAGGCGACAGCCCGGCGCTTAGGCATCAGGCACGTGGCGCGTGGGGGCAATGCGCGCGCGGTCGGTGGCGAGGGCCGCTTCGACATCGTCTACGGTTTTTTACAGTCGCTGCATCTCGGCGACGCGCGGGTCGGGAACGTCCCTATTTACATCCGCCCGTTCTTCAACACGCAGGAACCCATCGATGGATACATCGGCCTCTCGGTGCTGTCGAAGTACCTCTCAGTGGTTGATTACGAAACGCGGACGATGACGCTGATGCGCGACGAGATGCGGCCCGTCGTCAACGCAGCTAACTTGCCGGCGGGTGTCGAGGTGCTGATGCGGACCACGACGAGCGGCTTCTGGAGCGGCGAGATTCAGGTCACCGGAATCGACAAGACGCTCAACTTCATCATCGACACCGGCGCGAGCATCTCGGTCGTTTCCGAAGCGCTCGCCGAGCGGGAAGAGATGTCACGCTTTGCACAGGCCTCGCGCTTGAAAGTCTATGGCGCGGCGGGCGTCGCGGAGAACGTCCAGATGTTGCTGCTGCCGCGCGTCACACTCGGCGCCCACGCGCGCGCCAACGTCCCAGTAGCGGTGCTCGATCTTGAGCCGATCAACGAGACATCCGGGTTCGAGCAGACCGGCATCATCGGTGGCAATGTCTTGCGCCACTTCCGTGTCACCTTCGATTTCCAGCGTGCCACCGTGCGCCTCGATCCGCTCGGCACCGCCGCGCCCGCTCACGACGGCGCCAAGCCCGCGCTCAGCATCGCCCCACAAAACTGAAGCTACTCGTCAGGAGGACGTCAAGCAGTTGTGAAGCAGCCATGAAGAAGAGCATCTATCTTGAAACTTCGGTGATCGGCGCCTACCTCGATAATGGCGAGCCGTTTCGTCGCGACTTGACGATTCGCTGGTGGGAGCACGAGATGTCGGAGTATCGTGCGGTCGTCTCGCGCCTCGTCGAGCGCGAACTTGAGCGGGTGCCCGAACCACACCGCACCGGCTATCTAAAACTGGTCGCGCCACTCGAACAGGTGGAGTTGACGGACGAAGCGGCGATCCTCGCCGAGGGCTATGTCTCGCGGGGCATCTTTCACCGCAAGTATCTCGCCGACGCGCTGCACGTCGCGGTCGCGTCGTTCCATAAAATAGACTACCTCGTGACCTGGAACTTCGGGCACCTCGCGAACGTGCAGCGGCAGGCGCGCATCCGGCTCTTCAACACAGCGGCAGGGTTTTTCGTACCGATGATTGTGACGCCGGAATTTCTCGTCGGCGAATGGTGAAATGTCAACCCCGAGGCGCGCGTGTGAAAACCACTTTGCGCCATTTACGATTCGCCATCGACCATTTACTATTCACCAGACATGTATCGCAAACCAAGATTCTTAGAAGCGCTTCACAGGATACGCGAAGAGATGTCACGCGAAGCCGATTACGACATCGAGCTGTTCGTCGAGATGACGCGCTCGGGCCAGCGCCCCAGTCACGGCCCGGAGCGTAACGTCCGTGGCCTCCGTAGCCGCGCACCGCGCGCCGCCGCAGAGGAGCCGAAAGTGACTTCACCCCCTAAGCCGCGAAAGCGTGCGACCCGGTGAACACGGAGATGATAGAACGGTTGGTTCGTGTTCACCCACATCCGACCTCTAAAGCTCCGACTTTTAGATTGAAGTTATGGACGAAACATTCGAAGCCATCGGGTTGGAAGTGCCGAGTGAGAAAGATTTCAATCACTTGGCCGAGCGCGCGGGCGACCAGGGTGAGGCAACGCAACTCTTACGGCGGGGCGCCGTACTGCACGGTCGCTGCTGGAAACTGGGTGAAGGGCTGGAGGTTTGGACGGTGCTGTACGAGTCGGGAACCGGCGACGTGTTTTACGCCGACTGCCGCCCCGGCTTTCGCGCCCGTTACGCGCAACGCATCAGCCCGTGGGCGCTCACCGAGTATGACGAGGACGGTGAAGCCATCGTCCACGGCTACTGCGATGGGACGGAGATCGAAGTGCTCTTCGAGTTGCAGAACTTAACAGAGGTCGGGCCCGAAGGCTTCCGCGCGCAGGAACTTCACGTCGGCCTGTGTGGTCTCGCGTACCGCGCGCGCGTGTGCGCGAAAGAAGAGCGCGTCCGGTGGCAGCCGCTTGAAGAAGCCGCCCCGTCGCGCGCGGCTCACGAAAATGATTGGAGCCTGTGCGGGCGCGTCATCTCGTTCAAGCCGTTGCGCAACCCTCTGTCGGGAAGCGAACTGTACTGGGTTTACCTCGACCTCGACAGTCACAAGCTGGAAGTGCTGATTAACCGTCGCGCGTTGCGCGGGGCGAAACTGGTCGCCGGCGCGACGCTCGCCGCAGAGGTGTGGCTTCAGGGGCACGTGCTCGACCAGCGTGCCATGCTCTCACGCTACGAAGGTACTGACCGCTCCCATTCGTTGGCCGATTTGTGGTCGGGCCTGAAGCGGAGAAATTAAAACAGAGGATAGAGATCAGAGGCTGGAGGTTAATAAACAGTAAGGCAAAAGTAAAAAGGTAAAAGGCAAAAGTGAAAGCCATTCACGACCGTGCTTTTATTCGACGCTCATCCTGAAAAACTTTTGGTCAGGTGCTTTAGAACAAAAATTTCTCTGCTCGCCAACATTCAAACCGCCATCATCTGACCCCTCTCCCATGATGAAACGCTTCGCCTTCTTCGGCTTCGCCCTCCTTATTTTCATCGCCGCGAGTATCTACCTGTTCAACCGCTATTGGATTCACCGCTACGACGCTTTGATCGCGCGTCAGGCGAGTGTCTATCGCCTCGACCCCGACCTGGTGTGGAGCGTCATCTATGAAGAGACATACTTCAGTCCGTGGAAGATCGGAGAGGCGCATGAAGTCGGGTTGATGCAGGTGACGCCGCCGGTTGGGCGCGAGTGGGCGGCGGAGACCGGGATGCGCGAACTCGAACGGCGGATGGCCGAAGACCCCGTCGCGGTGCTGAGTGACCCTGAGCGCAACATCCAAGTCGGCTGTTGGTATCTCGAAAAAATTTCGAAGGACTACCGCGACTTGCCCGACCCGGAAGCGCGGATGGTCGCCGCCTACAACGCCGGACCAAGCCGCGCGGTCGAATGGAACCGGACGCCGCCCGGCGCGCCGCCATTTACCGCCAAGGAGTTCATCGCCCGCATCGACATTGCTTCGACGCGCGCCTACGTCTCGAACATTCTCGCGCGCTACGAGGCACGCCGGTGACGTACCGGCAACTGCTCGCGGGCAACCGGGACTTCCGCCTGCTCTGGTCGGGCCAGGTCGTTTCGGAGATCGGCGACTGGCTGAATAATATCGCCGTGCTCGCGCTCACCCTTGAACTGGCGGGGCCTGGGCAGATGGGTCGCGCGATTGCGCTCTATGCGATAGCTCGCCATCTGCCGCTGTTCATGTTCGGGCCAATCGCGGGCGTCGTCGTCGACCGTATCGACCGCCGCCGCGTGATGATCGCGGCGGACGTGGTGCGGGCCGCGCTCGCGCTCGTTTTCCTGCTCGCCAACCTGTGGCAGTCGCTGACTCTGATCTATACGGTCGGCGCGGCGATGTTCGCCGTCGCCGCGTTCTTCAACGCCGCGAAGCGTGCTGCCATCCCCAATATCGTGCACGGCACCGAGGAACTGCTGAATGCTAACTCACTTTCTGCTTCGACCACTGCCGCGACCATCGCCATCGGCTCGGCGCTTGGCGGCCTGATCGCTACATTCATCGCCCGCGACCTCGTCTTCGGCCTCAACTCACTAACGTTCCTTCTCTCCGCCGTCATCATCCGCCGCATCCACGCGCGCATGTCACAACAGAAGATGGAGAGACGCCCGTCGGAGTTGGAAGGCGACGGCCGCGCAAAAGTTCTCAACGCCGGACGCGCCATACCTTCAACGTTCCGCTTTCCGACCACGGCCTTTTATTTTATTCGTCGTGCGGCGGGCGATTTCGGCGAAGGCTTGCGGTACGTACGGAATGATTTCACGCTAACTCTGATCTTCGTCGCCGCCGCCGGGTGGGGTCTCGGCAATGGCGCGGCCCGCGCGCTCTACAGTATCTTCGGGGCCCGGCTCGGCGAGTCGGCAGCGTTTGGGTGGGTGGCGCGCCCGGCTGACTTTGGCATCTCGGTGCTGTTCGTCGCGATGGGATTGGGCGGCATGATGGGTGCGCCGGTCGCGCGCCGTTTCAGCCGGGGGGCGGGCGCGAGCCTCGGCGCGCGGATGGGACGCTCGATGATGCTCGACGGCGCGGGTCTGTTCACCTTCAGCCTGATTCCCAATTTGTGGGGTGCGGCGGCGGTGCTTGTGGCGCGCGAGATGAACTTCGCGATCTGGTGGACGGCGCAGCAGACGATCATGATGCAGCGCACCGACGACCGCTACGCGGGGCGCGTCTTCGCTTCCTACGAAACTCTGACGACGCTAATGATGGTCGGCGCGATATACGTGTCAGGATTGGCGGCGGACATCTACGACATCCGCGTGGTGGCGGCGGCCGGAGGGGCGATCATCACTCTCTCAGGGCTGACGTGGTTCGTGCTGCGTAGGTCGCAACGGTCTGACGAACTCCCGCGCCGGGGACGGGGCGAGTCCGAAGCCGAAGAGTCTACGGTGTGAACGATGTTCAACCTCAAGACAATCTGCGGCTTGGTATAATTCGGCATCGGGTCAGACAAGAATAATGACGACGCTCTATTGCGCACAGTGGATTCTGCCGGTGGCTACCGCGACGATTGATGACGGCGCGGTGGCGGTTGACGGATCGATGATTGTCGCCACGGGCGCGCGACTCGAACTCATCAAACAATTTCCCGAAGCCGAGGTGCGCGACTTCAAAGAGGCGGCGATCCTGCCCGGTCTCATCAACGCACATTCTCACCTGGAACTGACGGCGCTCAGAAACTACCTCGACCCCGAAGAGCGCGACTTTTTCGCGTGGCTGCGAAAGTTGACCGCGGCGCGACTTGAACGGATGTCGCCGGACGATTTGTACGTGTCGGCAGCGTGGGGCGCAGTCGAAGCGGCGCGCGCCGGCGTGACGTGCGTCGGTGACGCGAGCGATGCGGCGCGGACGAGCCTCGCGGCGGTGCGCGACGTTGGATTGCGCGGCACGGTCTATCAGGAAGTCTTCGGCCCCGACGCGCGGTCGGCACGCGAACAATTTGAAAGGCTTCGCGATAAGGTTGACGAGTTACGCGGTGCGGGGAATGAACGTGTGCGCCTCGGCGTTTCGCCACACGCGCCGTACACGGTGAGCGCGCCGCTGCTTGAACTCGTCACCGATTATGCACTCGCGGAAAACTTGTCGGTGATGATGCACGCGGCGGAATCAGTCGCCGAGACGCAGTTAATGCGTGACGGCACAGGCCCCTTCGCCGAAGGACTAGCGCAGCGCGGCATCGAGTGGCGTGCGCCCGGCGTGTCGACGGTTCAGTACCTCGCGCATCTCGGCGTACTCAGCGCGCGCCCCTTGCTGGCGCATTGCATCGCGGTCGACGAGGCGGACGTGGTGACGCTCAGAGATGAAGGCGCGCGGGTCGCGCACTGTCCGAAGTCAAACGCCAAGTTCGGGCACGGTCGCGCGCCTTATGAATCATTCCTGCGCCATGACCTCGCGGTCGGCTTCGGCAGCGATTCAGTGGCGAGCAACAACACCTGTGACATGCTCGAAGAAGCCCGCTTCGCAACGCTGCTGTCGCGTGCGTCCATCGGCGAAATGATGACCGGACGAATGGTCGATGCGGGCGACGCTCTGCGCACCGCGACCACCGGTGGCGCGCGTGCGCTCGAAGTCGGACATCAGACGGGCGCACTCGCCGCCGGGATGCAGGCCGACCTCGCCATCGTTTCGCTCGCCGGCGCGCATCAGTTGCCCGTCTATGACCCGGCGACAGCGCTCGTCTTCGCGTCTTCGGGGCGCGACGTGTTACTGACGATGGTCGCCGGAAGGGAAGTCTTCCGCGACGGGCGCGTTGTCACCGTTGATGAGGAACGCCTGCGCGCGAGGATGAAAGAGATTGCGCGGAAGTTGGAAGGACAGAGTTGACAGTGACCTTCGCAACGAAGTTCCAAGAGGGAAGTGTGCGAGCATGATTCACTTGCGTTCGGTAGCCATCAAACCGGGTGCGAAGAAAATAGACGCCTTCCCGTTCAATCTCCCGCTCGTCAGGAAGTTCAAAGAGGTCAGCTTTCGCTCTCCGGTTGTGTTCCTCGTTGGCGAAAACGGTTCAGGCAAATCAACTCTGCTGGAGGCTATTGCCGCGGGCGTCGGCTCCGTCACCGTCGGCGGGGATGATTTGCCGCGCGACGCGACGCTTCATCACGCGAAGAAACTGGGCGAGCAGTTAAAGTTTGTCTGGACGAAAAAGACGCGACGCGGCTTCTTCTTGCGGGCCGAAGATTTTTTCAACTTCGCAAAGCGCATCAACAGCATGAGCGTAGAATTGGAAGAGATGGCGGCGGAGTACGAGGGGAAACTGAGCGGCTACGCGCTGCAACTGGCGCAGGGCGTAGTGCTCGGACAACGCTACGCTTTGTCAGAAAAATACGGCGAGGACGCCGATGCGCGCTCGCACGGCGAGAGCTTTCTGAATCTCTTCAAGGAGCGATTCGTCCCCGGCGGTCTTTACCTCCTCGACGAGCCGGAGGCTCCGCTCTCGCCGCAGCGCCAGTTGGCCTTCCTCTCGATGCTGAAGGAGATGGTCGCGTCAGAAGCGCAATTCATCATCGCCACCCACTCGCCGATTCTGATGGCGTTTCCCGGTGCGTCAATTTTAAGTTTCGACACTTACCCGGTGCGCGAGGTCGCGTATGACGACATCGAGCATGTCTCTTTGACCAGGGCTTTTCTGAATGACCCGCAGACTTTCTTGAGGCGTCTGTGAATTGACGGCGCGAGAGGTGAGCAAAGGCGAGTAGAACAAAAAGGCCCGCGGATTCTCGATTCAATATTCACGAATTCGATTTACAAGCGATGAACATTCTCGTTCTCAACTGCGGCAGTTCGTCCGTCAAGTTTCAAATCATCGCCACTGACCTCGACCGCATCGCGCAGAACACCGACGAGCGCCTGGCGCGCGGCGCGGTCGAGCGTGTCGGCGGCGAAGCGATCATCATGCTGCACGCCGAGGGCGGCGCGGCGCAGCGTTCGACCGCGCCGCTCAGGGACACGCGCGCGGCGGTCGATCTGATTATTCGGTGGGCATGCTCGGAATCGTCCGGCATCGCCGATGTGCGCAGCGTCGCCGACATTCACGCCGTCGGCCACCGCGTCGTACATGGCGGCGAGCGGTTCACGCATTCGGTTCTGATTAGCGATGAAGTTTTGAGCGGCATCGAAGATTGCATCGACCTCGCGCCGCTGCATAACCCGGCGAACATCAAGGGCATCGTCGCGGCGCGCGAGGTCTTCGGCGCGTGGCTGCCGCAGGCCGCCGTCTTCGACACCGCGTTTCACCAGACGCTGCCCGAACAGGTGTACCTCTATGCGCTGCCGTACCAGCTTTATCGTCGACATCGGATTCGTCGCTACGGATTTCACGGCACGTCGCACCGCTACGTCGCATACCGCTACCGGCAACTGCGCGGCATCACGCGTGAAGAGACAAACGTCATCACTCTGCACCTCGGCAACGGGTGCTCGGCGGCAGCGATTCGCGCGGGCAATTCCGTCGACACATCGATGGGCCTGACGCCGCTCGAAGGCCTGGTGATGGGGACTCGCTCCGGCGACATCGACCCGGCGATTGTGGATTTCATCGCGGCCAAAGAAGGGCTGTCGGCGCAGGAGGTCGAGAGTCTATTGAATAAACAGTCGGGGCTGCTCGGCATCTCAGGTCTCACGAACGACATGCGCGATCTGCTCGACGAGGCGCGCGACAATAACGACCGCCGCGCCCGCCTGGCGATTGAAATCTTTTGTTACCGCGCACGCAAGTACATCGGCTCGTACCTTGCGGCGATGGGCGGAGCGGACGCCGTCATCTTCACCGGCGGCATCGGCGAAAACTCGGCGGAGGTTCGCGCTCGCGTCTGCGAAGGGCTGGAGTGGATGGGGCTGGAACTCGACGCCGGACGGAACACGGCGCACGCCGGCGGGCGCGAAGGCGTCATCAGCCGCGATGGCGCGCGACTCGCGGCGTACGTGATTCCGACCGACGAGGAACTGTTAATTGCGCGCGATACGGTGCGCTGCGTGCGCGGTGTCACGCAGCGATACTGAAATGATTACGGTGCGCGCGATTCTTGCCTGAGTTAATCCTGGTTTGAGGTTGAGTGGTCGGCGACAAGTCAGGCGTCACACAGAGACACAGAGAGGGCACAGAGAGAAGCGTTTACTCTCTGTGCCCTCTCTGTGTCTCTTCGTGC
>JACDEG010000100.1:0-3480 GCA_013816505.1 Pyrinomonadaceae bacterium
GATTCGCTTCGACTCGCGATAGGCCATCATCGCGCGGCGTCCAGCTTCGCTCCGTGCGCTCGCGACGATAAACATCTGCCATCCGTGCAAACTGCTCAAGCTGATATTTTTTTCGCGCAGGAAGCGACGGAAGATGTCGCGCTCGCGTTCATAGGCGGCACGCTCCTCCGCGCTCATCTGCACGTTGATCCGCACCACGCTGTAGTCTGCGAGGTACTCACCCGCCAAGTCCTGCGCCTCGCGCCGGTAAACAATGGGGCCGATCAATTGATCGAAGAGCGTGTCGGCGCCGTCGGCGCGTTCCGGCGTCGCCGTCAGCCCGAGGCGGAACGGCGCAATCGACATCTCGGCGGCGTAGCGATAGATGCTGCTCGGCAGGTGGTGGCACTCGTCAAAGATGACCAGTCCGAACTGGTTGCCGAGCCGCTCCATGAAACGGAAAGCGGAAGCGTACGTCGTCACCGTAATCGCGCCGACTTCGTAATAGCCGCCGCCGATCAGACCGACCTCGGCCTGAAAGGATGAGAGCAGCAGGTCGTACCACTGATTCATCAAATCGATGGTCGGGACGACGACCAGCGTCGAGCGCCCGGCCTGCTCAATCGCCATTTGCGCGACGAGGCTCTTGCCCGCGCCGGTCGGCAGGATCACGACGCCGCACCGCGCGGCCCGCCGCCATTCGCTGATTGCTTGTTGTTGATAGGGTCGCGGCTCGACCGCGAGTTTGGTGGTGAAGTCGAATTGGTGATAGGAGCGCGCCTGATCGTCGTAAGGAATCTGGCGGCGAATTAGTTCCCTGACCGCATGGCGGTAGGTCCACGCCGGGGCGCGCCAACGCATCACACGCTCGTCCCAGCGGAATGCCGACGGCACCACGGTGACCTCCGCCGCGCCGTCAATTCCCTCAAGCAGCAATGTTCCAGCGTCAAACCGCAGGACAACAGGTGTCGCACTCATCACCGTTCGACCTCAACACTGACGCCGTACCCTCTCCGCGGAGCACGCCGGAGTAACGCGGAGACGGTGAACGGAGGCCACCACCTGGTCGCCCCCTTCTCTATCTTGATTACTAATCCACGTGCTCCGCGGCGCACAGCTTTTGCCGGCGTGAGGTGTGCCACTAAAAAGGAATGTCGTCGTCTTCGATCTCCGCCGGCGTCGTCGGTGATGCGCCGCCGGCATCGCCACTACTGCCGGTGCGCGATGATGCGCCCTGGCCTCGCGGCTGGTCGGACTGCTGACGGGCAGGCATCCCCTCACGGTCGGCACCGCCGCCGCCACCACCACCACCGCCCTGACCGCCGTCGATGAACTGCACGTCGCTGGCGTTCACTTCTAAGGTGTGGCGCGGCTTGCCTTCCTTGTCCGTCCACTCTTCAACGTGGAGCCGCCCCTCGACGTACACCATGCGCCCTTTGGTCAGGTACTTCGAAACATTCTCGGCCTGTTTGCCCCACACCGTGACGCGGAACCAGGTGGTGATGTCCTGTTGCTCGCCGGCGCGGTCTTTGCGCCGCTCGTTGCTGGCGACGCTGAACGTGCAGACCGGCGTGCCCTGCGGCGTGTAGCGCATCTCAGGGTCGCGGCCGAGGTTTCCGACGACGATTAATTTATTGAACGACATAGGTATTCAATCTCGCTTTCCGATGTTTAGTTTGGTGGCCGGGTCTCGACTGTCTGGGAGACCGGCATCGACTCGCAGGTTGCAGAGATAGGACAGGTTACCACACGCCGCGGCGGGCATAAAACAGGCGCTTCTGGGGCGGCGCGCTTTGAACTGAGGACGCGCGATTGTCACCGGCGACCGAGTTGCGGAAACCTGTCGCGCGCCGCGCCGCGAACCTCGTCAGACCGTCTTATCGTAAATCCCACTGAGCGTGATTCCGCATTCGATTGACGGCAGCGCGACCCGCCCATCCAATCCACGCACTTTGCTGTACAGCCAGTTATCATCATCCCGCTTGATGTAGTGCTCAACTAAAAATTCATCCTGCGAAACGAGCAGGTACTCTTGCAGAGAATCGATCTGCTGATACGACAGAAACTTCTTCCCCCGATCAAATCCCGCCGTGCTCTCCGATAACACCTCAACGATCAAAACAGGATTGAGCACCACATCTCTCTGGTCATCGGCGAATCGGGGTGCGCCACACACTACTGACACGTCCGGGTAGAAGAACTTTGTCGAATTCGGCACTCTTACCTTGAGATCACTCGGATACACGCGGCAGGGGCGGCCTCGGAGTTGGACGCCTATCTCGATGATGATGTTTGCGGCAATCAGATTGTGGCGCTCGCTGCCGCCGGCCATCGCGTACATCGCGCCCTCTACATATTCGCTCTTGCACTCGGCCTGACGCTCGAGAGCCAGGTATTCTTCAGGCGGCAGGTAATAAATCGGCTGCGTTGACAAGATGTTGACCTCAACAGGCGATGGATTGTTGACGGATTTTACCACGACTATCACAACGTCAGTTGGGAACTGAACGCTGGAACCCACATGCTGCATGACCGGCATTCATCTTACTGGTTATTGACGAACCACACAGAATAATCATCCAGCAACTGATAGTTCCTGGATTTTTTATTCACGGCTTCAAGGTCTGCTAATGGCAAAGTGAACTTCTTGTGATCCGAAACCCGCCGCACATTGGCAATAATTCCAACCCGTTCATCCATTTCATCAAACGAGATCAAATCGAATGTATCCCGATACGATGGCTTCGTCTTCTTCAATCTCTCATATTCTTTCTCATCTCCGGGACCGAACACATAATATTCTTCCCAATCAAAGTCTTCGATGCCGGTAAGCTGGCATGGCAACTCAAGGTGCTGCTTCAGATGCGCGCGATAAACCTCCAAAGTTTTCTCCTTGACCTCTGGAATCTCACGGCCAAAGATTGCGCTTATTCTTATGTCCTGGTCATCAATTTTTGACATTCCCTGTTCTCCAAATTTATTCAGCAAGTGAGCGACGCCAAACGCTCTGCGCGGCGGAATCAACGCGGCTCTAACTTTCTTCTCATGGTTATCGACCCGGCACATCTTCCGACTTCTTTAAATCCCAGCCGCTGATACAAACGTAACGCCGGATTTTCCGCCGCGACGCTGAGAGAGATGGATTCATAAGAATCTGCCGCCGCTTCGATCAGACGAGAAAGCAAACCTGCTCCAATACCCTTCCCGCGATATTCAGGCAACACAGCGATACCTAATTCCGGAGTTCTATTATCAACATAGCCGAACCCTCTCTCCTCATCTTTCAACAAGCGCAGCCATACTGCTCCGAGGGGACGATTGTTTTCATCGATAGCGACGAAGCCTGAATCATCTTCGCGCCCCCATTCTTTGACGTACTTAGCAATATCAGGATGCTTGACAACATCTCGTTCAAACGGCGCATTTCCTTGCGGGACATACAGAGATTGATACAGCATCTCCCACAAGAACGACTGATCGGCGGGCGTCACAGGTCGGATT